>JBIIFI010000016.1:0-8784 GCA_044237405.1 Candidatus Nanopelagicales bacterium
AGGCGATGATCCACTTGATGTGGCAACTATGGCGAAGTCGATCTTAGATATAGTTCGAACCGAGTGCAGTCGGGTAAACATGCCAGTTCCCAAGATCAGCGTTGAGCCGGGTCGGGCGATTATTGGCAACCCTGGTATTACGGTTTACGAAGTTGGAACGATTAAGCCAGTTGAACTGGATAGTGGAATCACGCGGCATTACATATCTGTAGACGGTGGCATGAGCGATAACATCCGTACTGCGCTTTATGACGCGCAATACACCGCAACAATTGCCAATCGAACTTCAACTGCGGTGACTGCAATTTCTAGAGTCGTTGGCAAACATTGTGAAAGTGGCGACATTGTGGTTCGGGATACGCAATTGCCAGCCGACATTAAACCCGGTGACTTACTAGCCGTGGCCGCAACTGGCGCTTATTGCCGGCCTATGGCTAGTAACTACAACCACATTCCGCGCCCGGCTGCAGTAAGTGTTTGCGCCGGACAATCGCAAGTATTGCTGCGCAGAGAAACGATCGAAGATTTAATGGCCTTCGATGCTGGAGTTAACTAGCTTTCTCTTTTTCAATCGACCGAACAAGAAGACGATTAAACTCGAAAATTGCGGTTGCAATCATTAATGCCGAGCCAATGAACAATAAGCCGCGTGCTGCAACCTGAGTGTTAATCACAGCGAATGCGCCAATAGCTACAAAAATGATTGCCCGAGCAAAAGTTACCCAGACATTACTTGGCCGCGCCCATATTCGTTTCCAAATTTTAACAACTCCACCGGGCACATCAACATCTGGCAAAACTCCACCTAGAAGCGTGTAGGCCATGCCACCAGCAATAACCAAAATTGCAGCTGGAATCCAGAAAGCTGCATCGAATTGATTCCACGATGCAATTAAGTAGATGCCGATGCTTGGATCACGACCAAATATATTTGTAGCCAACCAGATAGCGGCACTTATACCTGCAACAATTCCACCAGAAATCATTACCGATTTTGCAACGCGTTGGGCTCCTTGGCGTCGATATGGCGCTAGCAAAATTACAACTAAGAAAAGCACTGCTGCAGTAATTGGCGCAGCTGTTGCTAGCGTGTCAGAAACCTTTACAACCTGCTGCAAGGTGTTGATCGTTGCCAAGATACTTCCAGCCGGTGGCTCAAGACTTAATTCCGCAATTGGTTCTATGCCAAGTTGGGGTGCAAACATGTTTACTTTTTCAATTGCAACATTTGCCGTATCCGTGAACTCAAGTTTTATTGCTTGTCCCGTCAAAAAAGCATCGCGCAGTTGAACGGCAGCAGCACGAATGGGTTCCGCTAGGGCATCGCTTGCCAGGATCTTCGTCGCGGCATTTTCTATTACTGGTCGAAATGGCTCAGCGGCAGGTGCTTTTTCAATAACCACGTCGGTTAGTTGCACGCTCATTTTGGCGATCACGGCTGGATCATGGCGAATGCTTTCAATGTGATCGGCTAATTTGGGCCCATTAAGTAAGTTGTTGTTCACAATCCCAGCAAAGGTGCCAAGCGTTAAGGCAAAAGTGCCCAAAATGATTAGTACTTTAGAGAGCACTGTTAGAGATCTTGAATTTTTCATCTTTACCCCGTTGATCTAATTACTTGCCCAAATCCTATGTTATGAGGCGATGAATTAACTCTTTTTTGGCTAGTTTCGGGGCTTTCTGCCAGACTTAGACCAAGCAGAGTAAAAGCTTTCGAGCCGATACAGCTGATGTGCATTAATACTGTATCTATAAGGAGAAGAAATGGGTTCCCCGCTAACTGTTGCATTACTTGGTGGCGGAACCGTTGGCGCTGCGGTTGCCCAGCTAATCTCTGAAAGCTCTGATGACTTAACCGCTCGAATTGGTAGCGAACTAAAGCTAACTGGAATAGCAGTTCGCGATGCGTCAAAACTGCGACCAGGTGTTGACCCTAAGTTACTAACCGAGGACGCCGCTGCACTGGCAGCATCTGGCGCTGACATTGTGATCGAAGTCATCGGTGGAATAGAGCCTGCAAAATCTTTAATTGAAGCAGCGATTGCAAATGGCTCATCCGTGGTTACTGCGAATAAAGCGTTACTTGCTGCCCATGGCGCTCACTTACATAAGCTTGCTGAAGAAGCAGGCGTTGATTTGTATTACGAAGCCGCTGTTGCTGGCGCCATTCCATTACTTCGCCCTTTGCGTGAATCACTTGCCGGTGACAAAGTAACAAAAGTCTTAGGCATTGTTAATGGCACCACTAACTTTATTTTGTCCAAGATGTATAACGATGGCGCGAATTACTCTGCAGTGCTCAAGGAAGCACAAGATTTGGGATATGCCGAATCTGATCCAACTGCTGACGTTGAAGGTTTTGATAGCGCAGCAAAAGCTGCAATTCTTGCGGGCCTAGCATTTCATACCAACGTTACGGCTGATGATGTTTACCGCGAAGGAATGACTAAAGTAACTGCCGATGATATTGCAGCAGCAAAGTCACTTGGCTATGTCATTAAGTTATTGGCGATTGCTGAGTTGACTCAAGATGACAAGGGTGTAATCGTTCGGGTACACCCAGCAATGATTCCAGCAACACATCCATTGGCAAGTGTCCGGGATGCTTTCAATGCTGTCTTTGTGGAAGCTGATGCAGCTGGCCAAGTTATGTTTTACGGTCGAGGCGCTGGTGGGGCACCAACAGCAAGTTCGGTAGTGGGCGACGTAGTTGCAGCAGCTCGCCATCGGATTTCAGGTTCCGTCGGTCCAGCGCAGAGTATTTATGCAGATCTTCAAGTTCGACCAATTGGCGAAGCCATAACTTCTTACTATTTGAATTTGAAAGTTTCAGATGAGTCTGGTGTGCTTGCAGCCATCTCCAACGAGTTCGCAAAGCATGAGGTCTCGATTCAAGCAGTCCGCCAGGATGGCGAAGGTGATGCTGCGATTTTGATCATCCGCACCCACCAAGCACCCGAAAGCCGTTTGCGGGCAACTGTTGAATCGCTGGAAAGCATGTCTGCAGTGCGCGAAGTACTTGGTGTTATGCGCGTTGAAGGTGCCGGAGCCTAATAATGGCTCATATCTGGCGCGGCGTCATTGAGGAGTATCGCGATCGCTTACCTATCTCTGCGAATGACGTTGTAATTACTTTGGGTGAAGGTGGCACACCTCTTGTTTATGCCTGCACTTTGTCAGAACAAACCGGGGCAAAAGTTTATTTAAAAGTTGAAGGCATGAATCCAACTGGTTCTTTCAAGGATCGCGGCATGACTATGGCAATCACAGATGCTGCCCGCAATGGTGCCAAAGCCGTCGTTTGTGCTTCAACTGGAAATACCAGTGCTTCTGCGGCTGCTTATGCCACCAAAGCTGGAATGCGAAGTGCAGTGCTAGTGCCGCAGGGGAAAATCGCGATGGGCAAACTTGCCCAAGCTGTAATTCATGGCGCCACAATTTTGCAAGTTGATGGGAACTTTGACGACTGCCTAGATATTGCGCGTGACTTGGCTGAACATTATCCAATCGCACTTGTTAACTCGGTTAACCCAACTCGATTGCAGGGACAAAAAACGGCTGCATTTGAAATTGTTGATTTCTTAGGTGACGCCCCAGACATACATTGTTTGCCTGTTGGCAACGCTGGCAATATCTCTGCATACTGGATGGGCTTCACTGAGTACTACCAAGACAAAGTTGCAACCCAGCGACCTCAGATGTGGGGCTTCCAAGCTGCAGGTGCTGCGCCGTTTGTAGCAGGTCACCCCATTGCAAAGCCTGAAACCATCGCAACTGCAATTCGAATTGGTAAGCCAGCTTCGTGGGATTTAGCAATCGCGGCTCGCGATGATTCAGGCGGCTTGATTGATGCTGTTACGGATGAACAAATCTTGCAGGCCTATAGATTGCTTGCTGACAAAGAAGGCTTTTTCGTTGAGCCTTCAAGCGCCGCTTCCGTTGCTGGGTTATTGCAGCAAGCCCGGCGTGGGTTAGTGGATGCTGGTTCGACCATAGTTTGTACCGTGACTGGCAATGGTTTGAAAGATACCCAGTGGGCATTGGAAAGCGCAAAAGATCCCGTGGTTGTGCCAGTTGATGTTAAAGCAGCAGCTGCAGAACTAGGACTTGCCTGATGTCTCGCATAGTTTCAGTTTCAGTTCCAGCAACTAGTGCCAATCTTGGTCCAGGCTATGACGCACTTGGATTAGCTCTCGAGATTCGGGATCAAGTCACCGCGCAATTCACTGATGACAATTTAATTACAGTTGTTGTTTCCGGTGAAGGTGCAGGTAAATTACCGACAGATGCCACACACTTAGTTGCCAAAACCATAATCGATGCCTGCAAAGCCTTTGGTACTGAAGTTTCGGGACTGCGCGTTGACTGCAAAAATGCCATCCCGCAAGGTCGAGGCCTAGGTTCAAGTGCTGGCGCAATTGTTGCTGGGCTCGTCCTGGCAAGTGAATTAACTTATGCCCGAGCCAGTGAAGATGAATTGCTGCAAATGGCAAATGCAATCGAAGGCCATCCAGACAACGTTGCAGCCTGCCTACTTGGCGCAATGACTATTGCCTGGCTCGAAGATGATGGCAAAGCTAATTCGGTTTCGATGAATGTGCACCCAGACGTTTCGCCTGTTCTAGGTATTCCTGAGACTGAACTTGATACCCATAAAGCCAGGGGATTAATTCCAGAATCTATTCCACATGTTGATGCTGCATTTAATGCTGGCAGGTCGGCATTGTTAGTTGCAGCCATGATTGGCGATCCAGATTTTTTGCTCGAGGCCACTGAAGACAAACTGCACCAACCATTCCGCGCCCAGGCGTACTCAGAATCGATGGCACTGGTTGAGCAATTACGGGCTACCGAAATTGCCGCCTGCATTAGTGGCGCCGGCCCGACCGTGATCGCACTAAGTACTGTGGAGCAGGTAGCCCAAGCTATTGAAATCATTGCAAAATCGGGATTTACTGCAGTTCCAGTTGCAGTTTCCGACCAAGGCGCAATTCCAACCAGCTCGGAAGAATCCGGACAAGACTAGCCAAATCAAGGAATCAGCCCGCAATTTCACACCCGGACTGCGAACCTGCTAGTCTTATGACATCGGTTGAATCTCTTTCACCGAAGATCCCGCGAAAATCTCCCAAAAATTTGGGCATTACTGCTGGATAGCAAACTACTCAAAACACAGAGGACACATACGTGACCGAGACAGTTGCCCAAGATAAAGGGCTGAACACCAAACTGCTTCCTGAGCTAAAGGCCATGGCTGCCGGGCTAGGAATTGAAGGCGCATCAGGTATGCGCAAAGCTGAACTTGTTAAGGCCATTGGCGCCAAGCAGGGTGGCGGTCGAGGCTCTCGATCTGCATCTCGCCCAGCGGGTGCCGCTAAATCCGAGGCTGCCCCTGAAGAGCGCGCGCCTCGTGAAGAGCGTGAAGAGCGCGCGCCTCGCAATAACGATGGCGACGGCGAGAGCAATGATCGAAACGATCGCGGCGATCGCAATGATCGTGGTGACCGTAACGACCGTAATGGCCGCAACAACCGTCGAGGTCGTGACCGCAATGATCGCAACAACCGTGGCACTCGTACTGGTGGCCGTGGCGGCGACCGTGATTACGACTTAGAAGTTTCCGAAGATGATGTTCTGCTTCCAGTTGCAGGCATAATCGACATTCTTGATAACTACGCTTTCGTTCGCACATCTGGTTACTTGCCAGGTCCAAACGACGTTTATGTGTCCATGGGACTTGTAAAGCGATTCTCACTTCGTAAGGGTGATGCAGTAACCGGTCAGGTTAAGCAGCCGCGCGAAGGTGATCGTCCACAGAAGTTCAATCCTTTGGTTCGTATCGAGTCCATAAACGGATTAGAGCCAGACGAAGCCATCAAGCGCGTGGACTTTGGCAAACTAACTCCGCTTTACCCACAGGATCGCCTGCGCTTGGAAACTGTTCCAAACAACTTAGTAACTCGCGTTATCGACTTGGTTGCACCAATTGGTAAGGGACAGCGCGGACTTATCGTTTCGCCTCCTAAAGCTGGTAAGACCATGATTTTGCAGAACATCGCAAATGCAATTGCTGAAAACAATCCAGAAGTTCACTTGATGGTTGTTTTGGTCGATGAGCGACCTGAAGAAGTAACTGACATGCAGCGCTCGGTAAAGGGTGAAGTTATTGCTTCAACTTTTGATCGGCCAGCTGAAGATCACACCACAATTGCTGAACTAGCGATTGAGCGCGCCAAGCGTTTAGTTGAAATGGGACATGACGTCGTTGTGCTTCTTGATTCAATGACTCGTCTTGGTCGTGCATACAACCTTTCTGCACCAGCTTCTGGTCGAATTCTTTCCGGTGGTGTTGATTCCGCTGCACTTTACCCGCCAAAGAAGTTCTTCGGTGCTGCTCGCAATATCGAAGAGGGTGGCTCGCTAACAATTTTGGCAACCGCACTTGTTGATACCGGTTCTCGAATGGATGAAGTTATCTTCGAAGAATTCAAGGGCACTGGCAACATGGAGCTTAAGTTGGATCGTCGCTTGGCAGATCGTCGCATCTTCCCAGCTGTTGATGTTGAAGCATCCGGAACTCGTCGTGAAGAAATTCTTTTGGCCGCAGATGAACTGAAGGTGATTTGGAAGCTTCGCCGAGTTCTACATGCGCTTGATTCACAGCAAGCCCTTGAATTGCTATTAACTAAGCTTCGTGAAACCAAGAGCAATCTTGATTTCTTGATGCAGGTTCAAAAAACTACGCCAGAAGCACCAGGTGGCATGGGTTCTGACTCGATGGATAACGTCGACTAAGAAGTCATTCAAATACCCTGACAAAATTTCCAGCGTGATCCTGTTAGCCTTGGCGACATGAGTGAATACACAATTCAAATGTTGCCAGGATCTGAATCGTTACTTGCAGAACATGCAAGTGAGATGCCACAAAAGAACGAATTATGTGGCGCATTTTGGATTACGTTAGCGCTTCGTGCCCTTGCTTCGGTGAAAGTAGAACAAGATCATGTTGGCCTAGCTGCAGGTTCCATACTTAGTACGGTTCAAACCAGCGAATCATTGCCACCAAATGATGCGGGACGAGCTGACTACATTCTGGAATTGCCCCGCATCGACGACAGCAATATCACTGGTACTTCACCAGAAGGTCTTTTAGTAGCAACTAATGAACTAGCAGATTCAAAGCTTGTGGCAATTCCGTTGCGAGGCGAGTGGACCGCAGAAATTATTGAAAATCTTCTCGAGGCTTTAGTTGATCTAAATCAACCTGCATTGTTAATCGCAAATAGTGCAACGCGATTTCTTTGGGGTGGTAAATCTGAACCAGCAACAGCAATTGGATTTCTCTCCGGCCATGACGTCCAAGGGCCACCAGCTGATTGGAATGTCGGCCATTACATCGGAATCATGGGCTGGGCTCAAGGCAGCAAAACCAAACTTGCTATTTGCGCCGATACCTACCGAAGCATCGGCTGGCAAGGGATGCACCTGCAGCCACTTGCTCGAATTGCAGATTCCTTAAGACGCGATGATAGTGAATTCTCGGGTGGGGCATTTGTTGTGATTAACCCAGCACATGAAGCAATCATTAGAAATTTGGCCGCAAATCTAAAGTTATCTTGCGAATTGTGGGATAACGGCACTCCTTACATAAAGAACTTGTAAGACCCCATAAAGACCCTGGAAATAGGGTTGTAACGATCTTTAATTGTTTGATCATTTCCCTTGACGCCCCTAGTTTCGTAGGGTTTGATTCAAATAAGGCCTGTATGAGGGGATTGGAGGTGCGCAGTTGCAACTAATCCCTGCCGCTCTGACTAAATCCAGAATTTCCAGACGGTATACGTCAATGGTTTTTTGGTCACTATTGATTGCAATGGTTGGCTTCTTTGGAAACGGCATGTCCCAAGCACCCCAGCTACTTTTGGCAAATGCATTGACGCTATTGGTTGGCGTGCTGGCGCTTCAGATTTTTAGCGGTAACAGTGGCATCCTAAGTTTTGGTCACGTCGGATTTGTGGGGGTTTCCGCGTATACAACCGGCATCCTGTCGATGACTCCAATTGTCAAGCAGACATCGTTATCGAGTCTCCCAACAGTTTTACAAGATACAACTTTTATTTTTCCAATTGCGATGTTGTGTGGAGTTTTGGCAGCAACGCTTGTAGGAGTGCTATCAGGTTTAGTAATGGCTCGCCTTCGAGATTCCGCCTCGATTGCCAGCGTTGGTATTTTGATCATTGTCCACAGCACTCTTATTGGCGCAGAAGATTTCACTAGAGGCAGTCAGACTTTCTATGGCGTTAAGCGCTTTACTAGCGTCCCGGTAGCGGCAACAGTTGCGGTAATCGCCTTGATTATTGCCCGCTGGTTTAGGGATTCAAAAACTGGAATCCATGTCAGAGCGTCACGCGATGATGTGATTGCAGCATCTAGTGCTGGTGTACGCATCCAACAAAGTCAATTTAAAGCCTGGGTTCTTTCGGCAGCTGTCGCTGGTGGAATGGGCGCTTGCTATGCCGGACTTCTTGGTGCGTTTTCGCCGAAAGATTTCTACTTCACTTTAACTCTGACGTTATTGACAATGTTGATTGTTGGCGGATCGGGCTCGGTAGCTGGAGCCGTAGTTGGTGTGGTTCTTGTTATGGCCGTAATCGAAAACTTGCGAAAGATTGGTGACAATTTCGGCTTATTCGGTCTGACTAATGCTGGTCTTGCAGTCATAATTTTGTTGACTTTATATTTGCGTCCCAAGGGGGTTATGGGTTTCCATGAACCTGAGGAAAT
>JBIIFI010000010.1:0-10276 GCA_044237405.1 Candidatus Nanopelagicales bacterium
CAAGTCAACTCTTGGGAAAGCTAACTGGACGGCCTCCGAAAGTTCCAAATACTCTGGGTGATCTTGCAGTTGAGTCAGCGGTGTCATTGATTCAAAAACTCCAGAGCGGGTTCGTCGGAGTTCAATCAAATGTCCACCAACAGCTAACTTAGATCCAATGTCACGTGCTAACGCCCGAATGTATGTGCCAGCGCTGCAAACTACGCGAACTTTTACATCAATTACATCTAAATCTGGATTTTGCACAATTTCAATAATTTCCAAATCGTGAATCATCACGCTGCGTGGTGGAATGTTTACCTCTTCGCCATCACGAACTCGGGTGTAGGCACGTTTGCCGTCAATTTTGATTGCGCTAACTGCGCTGGGCTGCTGCATGATTGGGCCACGAAATTCTCGCACTGTTTCTAGGATCATGGTTTCAGTAATCGACCGAGTTGAAATCTGATCGATTAGCTCGCCTTGGGCATCATCTGTAGTGGTAGTGATTCCGAGTCTTACGGTGCCCAAATATTCTTTATCGTGAGCAGTTAAGTAACCCAGCAGCCTAGTTGCTCGGCCAACTCCAATAACCAGCATTCCAGTTGCCATCGGATCCAAAGTCCCGGCATGACCAACTTTTCTAGTGTTAAAGAGTTTTCGAATTTTTGCGACTACATCGTGAGAAGTTGGCCCAGCGGGTTTATCAACTAGCACTATTCCATCAATGGTCATAGGTGAATTAGGTTCCTTGCCTATTTACTGAATTTAGCAAGTTGGTTAAGCAGCTCTGCGATTGTCGCGTCTAAATCCGATTCTGAACTAAATCCAGCTGCATACTTATGGCCGCCACCGCCCATTGCTTTTGCTACCGCACCGACATCGATCGAAGTTTTACTTCGTAACGAGCCTTTCCAATGGCCATCATCGGCCTGCTTGAAAACAGCCGCAACTTCGGCCTCAGTAGTACGTCGCAAAGCCTCAATCACCCGCTCGGCAGCTAGCTCATCTAATCCATTGCGCTGTGCTAGCGATACCGAAGTGTGAACTAAACCCAATCCACCAGCAGCTTCGGGCACCAATGATGCTCGGCTTATCGCTTCCCCCATCATGACTAGGGCAGCAAGTGGTTCGTCATCAAAAAGCAAGCGGGAAAGTTTAGAGTTATCAATTCCAGATTCAACCAACCGTGCAGCAGTTCGCAAAGTTTGGGCCGTGGTTGACTGAAACTTAAACGAACCCGTGTCAGTGGCAAGACCAGCGTAAATTACAGTTGCGATTTCAGGGGTAACTTTCACATTAAGTCGATCAATGAACTCCAGCGCCAATTCGGCAGTCGCAGCAGCGGCTGGGTCCACTAGGTGAATCTTTCCAAACCCAGTAAATGATGGGTGGTGGTCAATAGCAATCGACATCGGAGCTGCTTGCAGCAATTCAAGTGTCGTACCAAGCCTGGCATCTGATGACACATCGCACGAGATAACTAAGTCAGCAGGCTGTAATTCCTCTGGCGAATTGATTAGTTCAATTCCAGGCAGAAAATTCAAAGAGCTAGGAACTGAGAAATTTTCTTCGCCAACTGATACTTGAACTTGCTTGCCAAGACTTTTTAAAGCCAAACCCAAACCCAAGGCTGATCCCAAGGCATCCGCGTCCGGCGTTACATGGGCAAGCAACAAGACGCTGGTGCTTGCTGCAACTGCGGCAACGGCTTTATCCCATTCTGGTTCAGTAGCGAAATTAGACACAAGACCTACTCGGATACTGCTTCTGAATTCCGGTATGGATCTGAGTCCCCTGCGTATTTTGCACGCGCAGCCTGCTCGTGTACTGCCTTGTCTGCAATTGCAGCTTCGGATAGTAAGTCGTCTATGACGCGAACATTTTCTGGCAATGCATCTCGAATGAATTCAACAGTTGGTGTGAATTTAATACCAGTTCGTTTTCCAATTTCACTTCGCACTAGACCTTTACTTGAATCCAGCGCAGCTGCAGAGCTTGTTGCTTCCGCCTCGTCGCCAAAGACAGTGTAAAAAACGGTTGCTTCTCGAAGGTCGGCAGACACTCGAACGCTTGTCACTGTAACGAAACCAAGTCGTGGATCTTTAACTTTGAGTTCTAGGGTCTCAGCAACAATCTCTTGAAATCTTTCGCCTAATTTGCGGGCTCGCGCTGCATCAGCCATTACGTGCTCCTAACTTAGTAATGAGGAAATAGTGCACAGAATTAACTGCGCACTATTTCACGCATTTCAAATGTCTCAATGATGTCGCCGACCTTGATGTCGTTGAATGAACCAAGTCCAATACCGCACTCGAATCCTTCACGCACCTCAGTGGCATCATCCTTAAAGCGACGCAAAGTGTCGATCGACAGATCTGCTTGAACAACAGCGCCATCACGAACTAGACGGGCTTTGGCCTTTCGCTTTATTTCACCGGTTATGACCATGCAGCCTGCGATGTTTCCAAACTTGCTGGATCGGAATACATCTCGAACTTCAGCAGAGCCAAGTTCGGCTTCCTCGTATTCGGCCTTACGCATTCCCTTAAGCGCAGATTCGATGTCGTCAATAACGCCATAGATGACGTTGTAGTAACGAATTTCAACATTTTCTCGGTCTGCTAAATCGCGAGACTTGCCTTCTGGTCTGACGTTAAAGCCAATGATCATGGCATCTGAGGCAGCAGCCAACGAGACGTCATTTTCAGTGATGGCACCAACACCGCGATGGATGACTCGCAAGATTACATTCTCGTCATCAACATCAATGTTTAGTAACGCATCTTCAAGAGCTTCGACTGAACCGGATACGTCACCCTTGATGATGATCTTGAGTTCAACGACTTCACCCTTTTCCAAAGCCTTAAGTACATCTTCAAGTGTGTGTCGACCACGACGTGCCGCAAGTTCTGCATTACGTTCCCGAGCGCCACGAGTTTGCGCGATTTGCCGAGCAATACGATCTTCAGCCACTACTAAGAAGCTGTCGCCAGCACCTGGCACTGATGTCAGTCCCAAAACCTGAACTGCGCGTGCCGGGCCTGCTTCAGTAACGGCTACCCCGTTTTCATCCATCATTGCTCGAACGCGACCAAACGCGTCACCGACAACAATTGAATCGCCCGGACGCAGAGTTCCACGCTGTACCAAAACGGTAGCAACTGGTCCGCGACCACGATCTAGATTGGCTTCAATCGCGACACCCTGGGCGTCTTGGACTGGATTTGCACGAAGGTCAAGCCCTGCATCTGCAGTTAACAGGATCGAGTCAATTAGCTCGGTGATGTTTAAGTTGTTCTTGGCAGATACATCTACGAAGATCGTGTCGCCGCCGTACTCTTCAGGAACTAATCCGTACTCAGTCAGCTGACCACGGACCTTCGTAGCGTCGGCGCCTTCCTTGTCGATCTTGTTTACCGCAACAACTATCGGCACATTTGCTGCCTGCGCGTGATTTAGCGCTTCAATTGTTTGTGGTTTAACGCCATCATCAGCTGCAACGACTAGCACCGCGATGTCAGTAACTTGCGCACCTCGAGCACGCATGGCAGTGAAAGCTTCGTGGCCAGGGGTGTCAATGAAAGTAATTGCCCGTTCGATACCTTCGTGTGTGTGATGAATTTGGTAGGCACCAATGTGCTGTGTAATTCCACCAGCTTCTCGCTCAATTACATTAGTTTGGCGAATTGCATCCAGTAGTCGAGTCTTTCCATGGTCCACGTGACCCATCACAGTAACGACTGGAGGGCGAATAACTAAGTCGTTGTCGTCTCCTTCGTCACCAAATTCAAGATCATAGGATTCTAGAAGTTCGCGATCTTCATCTTCAGGCGAAATAATTTGAATTTCGTAATTTAGTTCTGCGCCCAAAAGTTGCAATGTTTCTTCATTGACAGACTGCGTGGCTGTTACCATTTCGCCCATTTTGAAGAGAATCTGAACTAGCGATGCTGGTTCGGCATTGATCTTGTCGGCAAAATCGCTCAAGGAGCAACCGCGAGCTAATCGAATTGTGTCGCCACGACCCATTGCTACAGATGAACCACCTGTAACAGGCGCCATCATGTTGTCGAACTCTTGACGCTTTGCGCGCTTTGACTTACGACCCTTCGATGGCCTACCGCCTGATTTACCAAATGCGCCAGCGGTATTTCCACGGCCACCAGTTGAATTAGGCCTGCCACCTGGTCGACCACCTGGAGCTCCGGCTGGTGCGCCTGCACCAGCGCCAGCTCCTGCGAATCCGCCTGGACGATCGCCACTTGGACGAGGTCCGCCGAAGCCGCCAGATCCACCCGGACGAGGTCCGCCGAAACCGCCTGGACGATCGCCACTAGGGCGTGATCCACCTGGTCCGCCTGTGCGTGGTCCGCCGAAACCGCCTGGACGATCGCCACTAGGGCGTGGTCCACCTGGTCCGCCTGGACGCGAGCCAGCTGGGCGAGGTGCACCCGTTACGCCACCACCAGTACGCGGTCCTGAAGCGCCGGATGAAAACGGATTGTTGCCTGCGCGCGGTTGACGCGGCGCAGAAGTAAATGGATTGTTGCCTGGTCGTGGTCCACCTGGACGAGGTCCTGGTGTTGCACCCGGAATTGGAGCTGCCTTAACTTCGGTGACTTCAGCTGCGGGTTGTTGAACTGGGATGTCATCTGCTGGAGTAGGCGCATCAAACTCTGCGACAACTTCTGCGAGAACCTCTTGCGGTGCTTCCGGTGCTTTTGCAACCTTTTTCGCTGGAGCTTTCTTTGCAGGTGCTGGTGCCTTAGCTGCAGCTTCCTTTAGCTCTGGGAACTTCTCATGAAGCCGACGAATTACTGGAGCTTCGACAGTCGACGATGCCGACTTAACGTACTCCCCAACTTCTTCAAGCTTTGTAATGATGTCTTTGCTTTCGACGCCTAGCGCCTTTGCAAGCTCATAAACTCGGACCTTGGACACGATTCTCCAGTCTGGTCCGAGTTCTAATTAATAGATCCGAACCGTCTCTTGTTTTTTGGCGCTCATTTCTGAGCACTCTGCTTCTTGAAGCCCATAGGTTGAGCTTCGGTCGTATTAGCATTCGAAATTCGAATGCCGTGCCTGTAGGCGTTCATAACTAGAACGCAATCCTGGCGTTTGACATAAACACTCCCGATTACAGCGGTAGTTGACGGATAGGTAAAGAAGTAGCCCAATTCAACTAATAAATTAGGCTTCGCCTTTAGGTTTCTACTGAAATAGCCAAAATAATTTGACCAGCATCGGCAGTTACCATCGCTCAGTCTAGCCCAAATGGGCAATCTCAATAAACTCGGGAGATTTTGGCTATTCTGCGACGTTGGTGTCGGATTTAATGTCGATCTTTGCCCCAGTTAGGCGGGCTGCAAGCCGAGCATTTTGACCCTCTCTGCCAATAGCCAAACTCAATTGAAAGTCTGGGACCACAACACGAACTATCCGATTTTCGGCATCTATTACCTCGGCTGAGATAACTTTTGCTGGCGATAGCGCGTGTTTTACGTATTGCGCAAGATCTTCGCTGAAGTCAACAATGTCAATTTTCTCGCCGCCTAGTTCGCTCATAACCGCTCGCACTCGACCACCTAATGGTCCAATGCAAGCTCCCTTTGGATTCACTCCCGGGGATTTGGTTGAGACCGCAATTTTGGTGCGATGTCCAGCTTCCCGAGCCAGACCGTCGATTACTACTGTGCCATCTGCAATTTCTGGCACTTCGAATTTGAAAAGTTCTTCAACGAGTTTTGGATGACTGCGAGACAGAGTAATTACTGGTCCCTTGGGGCCCATCTTGACTGCAACCACATAGCAACGAATTCTGGTGCCATGAGAATAGTTTTCGCCTGGTACTGTTTCTTCTGGCGGTAAAACGCCTTCAACTTTTCCTAAGTTTACAAAAATAAGTTGGCGATCACTTCCCTGTTGAATTACACCAGAAACCACATCACCTTCTTTGGCTTGAAATTCAGCAACGGTAGCGTCATCATCAGCCGCTTTTAGGCGTTGAGTAATAACTCCGCGAGCAAGTGAAGCAGCAACTCGTCCGAATCCTGCTGGAGTAGCTTCAAATTCGCCAATCTTATTTCCGTCATCGTCTAATTCGTCAGCGATTACAACAACATGACCATTAGTGCGATCTAATTCCACGCGAGCCGATTCATGTGCACCCGTGGAATGCAGGTAAGCAACTAGTAGCGCCTGTTCAATTGCATCAACTACATAGTCAAGCGATAGTCCGCGTTCCCTGGTTAGACCTTTAAGTGCTGAAATATCTATATCCATGCTTACACATCCATCTCAGCTTCGGAATCGGAGTCGATCCCAGCGTCATCTAAATCTGCAGCTTTTGGCATTTTCTTAAACTCAACTTCAATGTGTGCCCGTGAAATGCCAGCGATGTTTACTGTGCGCAACTTGCCACCTATGTCTAATGTGACATCGGGATCGCTAAAGGCAGTGATGCGACCAGTTGCATTGATGGCGTCGCCTGCGACATTAACTAGCCGCCCGATATTTCTGGCCCAATGAACGGGCTTAGTCAATGGACTCGATACGCCTCGCGTACCTACCTCTAGCAGGTAGGGCTGCTCGCCCATCGCGTTCGACGCATCTAATTCCTCAGATATAGCTCGGGATACTTCGGCGACTTCATCGAGATTTACTCCGGCATCACTATCAATAGTGACGTCGAGGATTCGCTGGTTTCCGGATTTTGAAATGGAAATGTCGTCCAAGTCCAAAGAAAAGGAATTCACGACAGGGGTAAGTAATGCAATAAGTTCGCTGGCAGTAACCATTGTCTAGCCTTTTCAATTTGGTCGAGCAGTTATGTGACCATGTTAGCCTGACTGCGCAAATTTGAACACATTCGAGTTTTTTCTCAGATATCCCAAACAATTCAGACTCATGCCTGAACAATTCATATGTGACTACATCAGCAGCATTATCTCGAAGAGGCTTTTTGGCTTTGCTTGGGATTAGCGCGCTCACTGCTTGCAATTCTGATCTAGCAAAATCACCACAGCAAGACACAAGGTTGCTAAAGGTGATTCACGAAAAACAGGAATTAGTCGAGCAAGCTAACGCATTGATTCGAACTAAACCTGAATACGTTGGAGCTTTAACAGTTCTAGTCACACAGAACTTGGCGCAAATCTCAGCACTAGAAGCGCACTTGCCAACACCGGAGCCCAGCCAATCTGCGATACAAATCAATGAGATAGACATCTCGGGGCTAGCAAGAAAATGCCTTACTCTTTCGAATCAGCACCTGAAGTTAGCGTGCCAAGTCAGTGATTCGGAACTTTCACGAACTTTGGCGCAAATTGCCGCCTCTGAAATGCAGCATCAAATGCTCTTGAACGACAGCTCCTCATGATCGGCCTCAATGTGAGCGACCGCGATTCAGCAGTACAGGATTTGCTAGCCAGTTGTCATGCTGCGATTTATGCCTACGGAGTGATCGCTGCAAATTTGTCGGATGCCGATCAGGCCTTGGATCGAATCGCGATTTTTCGCAACAAACGTGATGAACTACTCACTTGGTTTGGAAACAATGGTTTAGCCCCAATACCGGCGCGCGCTGCCTATCAACTAGATAGTGAGATCACCGACGATGCCACGGCTAAGGCACTCGGAGTCCTGCTTGAAGATCGAGCTTGCGCGCATTGGTCACAGGCATTGTTTTACTTGCCATCACAACTGCAAGACACTGAATCTAAGTTTTTGCAGACTTGTGCAAGTAGATCCTTTGAATGGTCTGGTTTAGCTAAACCATTTTTTGCCAGCTAAAGTGCAGCGATTAACCTTGCCACCAGAATGCCAAGCATGGCAAGAAATACCAATCTCACAAAGGCACTGCCTTTATCTAATGCGGTTCGAGCGCCCAAGAAACCGCCGAGTAAGTTAGCGGGCGCCATCAAGGCTGCAACCAGCCAGAGCACATGTCCACTCGGTATGAATATTGCCAGCGCGGCTAGATTTGTTGCGACGTTGACAAACTTTGCAGTTGCCGAGGCCGCCAGAAAGCTATGGCCTAACAAGCTCACTAAACCAAAAACCAAAAACATTCCTGTGCCCGGGCCGATTAGGCCATCATAAAAACCAATCACTAACCCAAGGATCGGTGCCACAACTGGCGATGTCACGCGAGCGGTGATTTCATGCCTACCAAAATCCGGACGCAAAATTGTAAACAAGCCAACACAAATCAAAATCGTAAGGATGATTGGTTCAAACCATTCGCGTTCAACTTTGGTTGCCAATAGCGCACCTAAAAATGATCCCACAAATGCTGCGATCACCATTGGCACTAAAACTTGAGACTTAATTTTTATTTGTTTTCGATAAGTTAATGCAGCCGAACTTGTGCCTACTACTGAAACTGCTTTATTAGTTCCCAGAATGCTAGCGATCGGGGCAACTGGAAATGCCCACATCAGAATTGGTAGCTGAATCAAACCGCCGCCGCCCGCTACGGCGTCAACAAAACCTGCGATAAAGGCGGCCAGGACACAGATAGCTAATGTCCACAGCGTTATCTCAGTCAGTAACTCTGTCATGCTGGCTAGCTGTTCCAGCCGGTTACAACCTCAAGAACTTCACCCAAGCGTTGTACCGTAGCAGCTGCGGTGATTCCTAAATCAGTGGACTGTGCTGCTGGAATGTTTGAATGAGGTATCCAAATGCCGCGCATTCCAACAGATTGCGCGCCGTGAATATCGTCAAACAATCGATCTCCAACAAAAGCAGCTTCGGATGCTTCCACATCCAGGTGGTACAGAACTTCAGCAAATACTGCGCGATGTGGTTTTCCAGATGGAGTTTCGCTAGTGAAAAGCAGGTAATCAAATAGGTGCAAAATTCCGTCGCGCTCTAGAACGGCTTCGTGATGTCGCCTTGGCCACAAAGTATTTGAAAGAACTGCAGTTTTAATTCCGCTGCCTCGCAGTGCTTCCAACAGTGCAACAGCTTCTGGATCTGTATAGGTATGTGGATCCCAACCCGAAAGATAACTTGTAAGCGCCTGTTGGTGTTGTGAACTAGAGGTATCGACTCCGACTTCGCGAAATAAATCTTCTAGTGCCCCAGTTCCAATTTCGCCTTGAGTTTCGAACTGGCGTGACCACCTTGCCTGTTCACCGTGATTGAGTTTTTCCGCAAGTAATTGCGCGTTTTCTGGATCATAAATTCGGGAATACCCCAGCCACAGTTCGGTTAGGTCGACATTGTGCCAAGGAGTTAGGGTGCCGCCCCAATCAAAAACAACAGCCTTGATTGCCATGATTTACTTTTTGACTTCAGCCACAACGCTGGCCACAAAATCAGCAATCTTGATTAGTTGCTGTTCGCCAGATTTACGATCGCGTAATTCAATAACTCCATCAGCTAAACCTTTTCCGACGACAGCGATGGTCGGAACGCCCAGAAGTTCAGAGTCATTGAATTTAACCCCCGGTGACACACCTCTGCGGTCATCATAGAGAACTCGAACACCTTGGAGTTCTAGTTCTTCACTGAATTTCAAAGCAACATCAAAAGGTTCATCTTCACGACCCGTTGCAATAATGTGAATGTCAGCCGGAGAAACTTCGCGCGGCCAAATCAATCCCTTTTCATCGTGTGACTGCTCAGCAACTGTCGCTACTGCTCGAGATACGCCGATTCCATAGGAACCCATAGTTACTGTTACGAGTTCGCCATTTTCATCTAGAACTTTCAGGTCAAGTGCTTCGGCATACTTGCGACCTAACTGGAAAATGTGTCCAATTTCGATTCCGCGAGCAATGATCATTTCGCTACCACAGTTCGAGCAACCATCTCCTTGGCGAACTTCAGCAGCTTCGATAACACCGTCCCAAGTGAAGTCACGGCCAGCGACTAGGTCATACACGTGGTTGCCCCGACTGTTAGCGCCAGTAATCCATCGGGTTCCAACAACTACCCGTGGGTCAACTAAGTATTTGATTCCAGACTCAGAGTTAAGTCCTAAAACCTGTGGGCCGATATACCCCTTAACTAAACTTGGGTATTTCTTAAAGTCCTCTTCTTCGAACGCTTCGATACTGACTGGATGAACGGCAGCTTCTACGCGCTTTAAGTCAACTTCGCGATCGCCTGGCAACCCAATAATCAATGGCGTGCGGGTGCCATCAAGCGCTACTTGCATCACAACAACATTTTTTAAAGTGTCAGCTGCTTGCCAATCGCGATCGGTTCGGCGTAATTCTGGGCGGGAATTTGATATCTCAACTAGCGAAGCAATCGTTGGTGTATCGGGAGTATTTTCCACGTG
>JBIIFI010000207.1:0-2655 GCA_044237405.1 Candidatus Nanopelagicales bacterium
ATCCACACATTGACCCTTCAGTAGAGCAAAGTGATCTGACGCGAGAAGTTGAGGCAATCGGCGACGAACCTTTCGTACTTCATCCTGGTGAGTTTGTTTTAGGCAGTACTTATGAAGTAGTTACGCTTCCTAATAACGTTGCTGCCAGACTCGAAGGTAAGTCAAGCTTGGGTCGCCTTGGATTACTTACTCATTCAACTGCAGGCTTTATTGATCCCGGCTTCTCAGGTCACGTCACACTTGAATTAGCCAACGTTGCAACGTTGCCAATCTTGCTTTACCCAGGAATGAAGATCGGCCAAGTTTGCTTCTTCCAGATGACATCAGAGGCAGAGCACCCGTACGGCTCAAGTGTTTACGGATCTCGTTATCAAGGACAGCGCGGTCCGACACCGAGTCGCTCACACGCTAACTTTCATAGAACAAAAATCTCTTAGTTCTCAAAAGTTTTTATTTCGCCTTAACTCGATCAAGCAGCAAAGTTGCAACATCCACGACTTCAGCGGCAGCATCGCCGCCAGCTTCTTGACCGCGGACGGTAACAGCGTCATTTAGCATCACTGAACAGAATGGACAGGCAACTGCAATTTTTGTAGCGCCAGTTGCCAGAGCTTCATCTCCGCGATTCATGTTTACGCGCGTACCAATAGTTTCTTCCATCCACATGCGACCGCCACCTGCGCCGCAACAGAATGACTTTTCCTTGTTGCGGTCCATCTCGACAAGGTTTACGCCAGGCATGTTTGTAATAAGTTCGCGCGGTGGCATGTAAATCTTGTTATGTCGGCCGAGGTAGCAAGGGTCGTGGTAAGTAACGGTCTCGTCTTCCGGAGTCAACATAGTAAGTCGATTTTCTGAAACTAATTGGTTCAATAGCACGGTGTGATGAACTACTTCGTAGTTACCACCTAACTGTGGGTACTCTCGGCCAATTGTGTTTAGGCAATGCGGGCAGGTAACTACGATGCGCTTAGCGCCAACTTCATTAAGTACTTCGACGTTCTGTGCCGCCTGCATTTGATACAAGAATTCATTACCAGCGCGACGGGCTGGATCTCCGGTGCAAGTTTCGCCTTCACCGAGAACCATGAATTCGATACCCGCAGTATGGAGTAATTCCGCAACTGCCTTAGTAGTTCGCTTCGCTCGATCGTCATATGCACCGGCGCAACCAACCCAGAAGAGATATTCAACATCAGCTGGAATCTTGTCTTCGCCATTCATGCCAAACACGCGAACTGGGAATTCAACTTCTTCAATCCAAGTCATGCGCCCACTGGTGTTCATACCCCATGGATTGCCCTTGGTTTCAAGGTTCTTAAAGAGACCGTTTAGTTCGGCAGGAAATTCCGATTCGACTAAAACTTGATGGCGACGCAGATCCATGAAGTGGTCAACATGTTCAATGTCTACTGGACACTGTTGCACGCACGCGCCGCAGGATGTGCAGGCCCAAAGTGCGTCGTAGTCGATTACGGCACCCTCGCTTGAGCGATGACCTTTAGCGTCATAACCATCGGTAGCAGCATGTGGATCATCTGCGCGCGATCCAACCATTGGACGAGCTACTTCAGATTGCACTTCGGCACTAAAACTATCGAGCTTCGAATCATCGCTACCAGCAAGTATGTATGGCGCTTTTGCAAATAAGTGGTCGCGCAAATCCATGACCATAAGTTTTGGACTTAAAGGTTTTCCAGTGTTCCAGGCAGGACATTGATCCTGGCAGCGACCACATTCGGTGCAACTTAGTAAATCGAGATTCCCTTTCCAGGTTAGATCCTCAATTTTTCCTCGGCCAAAGATTGCATCGTCAGCTGGATCTTCAAAATCTAGAACCTCAGTTCCTGCATAAATTGGCAGTAGTGGACCAAGTGCATTTGGACGACGACTAAACAGCACATTCAGTGGAGCCGCGCCAATATGTAAGTGCTTGCTGTGTAGCGCCAAAACTAAGAATCCAAGAATGACTCCAATGTTTAACCAGAGCCCAATCATTTCTATCCACTCATTTGCGTGCAGACCTAGTGGTGCAAGTAATCCAGCAACTGCTTCCGAAGCGAAAGCTCCACCATCCATGAATGGGAAGTTGTAGGCGTTGTTTGCTAGACCAACGTTGTACTGGGCACCGCGGTAAAGAAGTAGTGTCCAAACCACATTGAAAATCATGAAAAGAACAAACCATGCTGCGCCGGTATGGGATCCGTAGAATCGAGATTCTCTTCCCATCTTGACTGGGCTTCGGAACAACCGAATAACCGCAAACATTGCGATACCGATTAATACAAATAAGGTGAACAAGTCCTCTGCAAAGCCAACAATCGGCGATCGACCAATAACGGGAATCGCAAACTCGGGATCAAAAAGAGCACCGAAAGCCTCAACAATTGTTAGCGATAGAACGATAAAGCCCCAAAAAGCTAGAACATGCGCGATACCAGGAATTGTCCAGGCGAGAAGTTTCTTTTGCCCGAAAACTTCGGTGACTTCAGCTTTAGCGCGAACTCGCTTTTGCGCAGTTCGATCAACTGCTGGTTCACCACTACGAACGAGGCGATAAAGGAACCAAACTCGCTTAAGCGCCAGAGCGGACAACACTATTGTTATTGCAAGACCGACGATTAGTCGTAAGGTCATCGAGTCGCTCATATTTTG
>JBIIFI010000206.1:0-2655 GCA_044237405.1 Candidatus Nanopelagicales bacterium
CGATGGAATCATGCCATAGCTCATGGCAAAAGATCTCGGGCCGCCTAGCAATAGCTCTAATAAGAAAATGCCTACGCAAGTTATTAGAATCCATCGGGTTACCGTTGGAACTGTGTCAAACGAACCGCCGAATCGGTTTTTTGGAATTGCTACTTTGCCACCTGCCACACATTCTGGACACTGAAATCCAACTGGTGCACTAATCATGCAGTCCGGACAAATTTTTTGATCACACCGACCGCACGCGACATAAGCCTCGCTGTCTGTATGTCGATAACAAGTGTTTGACAAAGTTAGCCTCGATTAACAGTGACGCTCTCGATAACTACTGGGTTGATTGGGCGATCCATTTGACCAGTTGGAACATTTGCAATCGCGTCAACTACATCGCGCCCGGCTTGATCTGCCACTTCACCAAAAATAGTGTGCTTGAAGTTCAACCAAGTTGTTGGTGCCACGGTGATAAAGAATTGGGAGCCATTGGTGTTTGGACCAGCATTAGCCATTGCCAATAAGTAAGGACGGTCAAAAACTAATTCCGGATGTGGTTCATCTTCAAATTTGAATCCCGGTCCGCCGGTGCCTTGACCTAATGGATCTCCAGCTTGAATCATGAAACCAGGAATAATCCGGTGGAATACCGTTGCGTTGTAAAGCGGGTCATTTGATTTAACGCCAGTGGCTGGATGTGTCCATTCCACCGATCCGTCTGCTAAACCCAAAATGTTCTTAACAGTTTTTGGTGCGTGATTATCAAAGATGTTGATGTTGATGTCGCCGTGGTTGGTATGCAAAGTAATAGTTGAGGTCATGTCGACAATTCTTGCACACCTTTGAAGTTCTAGCCCAAACTGGGCAAATAGAAATGCCCACGATCAATCGTGGGCATTTCTATTTAGAAAGTACTACTTCTTGCTGCCTCGAACATCTAGCGCAACAGTTGCTAATACATCTGCATGCAAGCGAACTGTTACTTCATGGCGACCAGTGGTCTTGATTGGTGCAGCTAGCACGATTTTGCGCTTATCTACATCAACAACCCGAATCGAAGATGCAATGTCACCAACAGTGATTGAACCGAATAGTCGGCCTTCACTGCCAGCACGCGCAGAGATCACAATTGGGGCAGCTTCAAGCGCTGCTTTGATCTCTAGTGCATGATCTAAATCGCGGACTGAGCGCTTATTGCGAGCGCGCTTGATCTGAGTAACTTGCTTTTCGCCGCCACGAGTCCAGGCAGTTGCCAGGCCCTGTGGGACTAGAAAGTTGCGACCAAAGCCAGGCTTTACGTCAACTACATCTCCCGCGCCACCAAGGCCCGAGACTTCTTGAGTCAAAATTAGTTTCATAAGTCATCTCTCCTTATCGCGCTGTTGAAGTGTATGGAAGTAATGCGATTTCACGTGCGTTCTTAACTGCGTTTGCAATATCGCGCTGATGCTGAGTGCAGTTACCTGTTACTCGACGAGCGCGGATCTTGCCACGATCAGAAATGAACTTACGCAAAGTTGGAATATCTTTGTAGTCAATTACTGCGGCATTCTTGCTACAGAATGCACAAACTTTCGGCTTGAATTTCTTTACTGGTGGCTTAGCCATTGTGGTGCTCCTTTGGAAGCCCGGTTCTATCCGGAATGGTTGTTCAACAAATGTTGAGGTGGATGAATAAGTTGTTCGTTAGAACGGAGGCTCGTCTCCTGCGGATGCAGGTGCTGCCCATGGATCGTCGGATGGTGCTGCTGCTCCGCCGCCGCCGCCGGTGTAACCACTGTCGCTACGTGCGACTCGGTTAACTTTGGCGGTTGCATTACGTAGAGCTGGGCCGACATCGTCAACATCCATTTCTACTACGGTGCGCTTTTCGCCTTCCTTGGTTTCATATGAACGCTGCTTTAAGCGACCAGTTACGATAACGCGAGTTCCTTTGGTTAAGGATTCTGCTACGTTCTCGGCATACTGACGCCAGACGCTGCACCTAAGAAACATGGTGTCGCCGTCTTTCCATTCATTCGAAGTGCGATCAAGCACTCGAGTTGTGGAAGCAACAGTAAATGATGCAACTGCTTGCCCATTTGGTGTGAAGCGCAGTTCTGGGTCACCGGTTAGGTTTCCAGTAACTGTTACAACAACATCGCCTTGTGCCATGACAAACTCCTACTTCACGTCGAGACGCATGACTTTAGTGCGAAGCACTGATTCATTAAGTCCCAACTGACGATCGAGTTCGGCAACTGCTGCTGGTGAGCAATTGACATCAAGCAGGGCGTAGATTCCTTCGCCCTTTTTGTTGATTTCATAGGCCAAACGGCGGCGACCCCAGATATCGACTTTGCCAACTGTGCCGCCTTCGGTCTTGACTACGTTTAAAAACGCATCAAGTGATGGTGCAACCGTTCGCTCTTCGAGCTCGGGATCGAGGATTACTACAACTTCGTAGTGACGCATACTGATACCCACCTCCTGTGGACTAATCGGCCACGGTCTTTCCGTGGCAGGAGGGATCAAGAACCTTTAGTCTAGGGCATTTCTTAAGTAGGCAAAAACCTTGTGCACACCCTAGAAAACCTTGAGTTAACGGGGCACTTACCTGGCAAGTACCCTTAACCCATGGGAAATTTGGCTATCGGTTCACATGTGGGTGGGCTTGATCCGATT
>JBIIFI010000208.1:0-2654 GCA_044237405.1 Candidatus Nanopelagicales bacterium
GAAGTTGAAATCTGGGAACTGCCAGTCGGTGGCACCGAGGGTTCGCATATTCACGATGACACTGAACCTGAATACGGCGCAATTGACGAGCTTTACATCATCCTGAGCGGTAGTGCCGAAATGACAATTGATGGCGTTACTGAAGTTCTTGCCGAAGGTGATTCAGTGTTAAGTCCACCGGGATCGCGTCACAACTTAGTTAATACCGGTGCTACCCCACTACGAATCCTGATCATCACAGACCCACCTAAGTAATTAGGCTCATAAACGAATAATGACCGCCATAAAGGCGGTCATTATTCGTTTGGTGGAGCTGAGGGGAACCGTCGCTTCGCTCCTCCCGAATCCATCCGGCTCATAAACTAATAAAGACCGCCATAAAGGCGGTCATTATTAGTTTGGTGGAGCTGAGGGGATTCGAACCCCTGACCCCTTGCATGCCATGCAAGTGCGCTACCAGCTGCGCCACAGCCCCGAACCTTGTCAATGTTAGTGGACGTTACTTGTCATCACCAATGGCAGGCTCCGGCAAGGATCCCGCGTTGTATTCCTGCAGTCGCCACTTCAGATCAGGCAACTTTGGCATGTTTTCATCAAGCTCAGTAAGCACTGACCACTGGGCATTCGCAAGCACACCCAGAATCGTCCACTGGCGTGGATCTAGTCCCAGCAGGCGACCTAATGCGGACCGCAATGCCCCACCATGGGAAGCAACAACCAAAGTGCCACCAGGTGGAATCTCTACCAATGCGCCTTCAATTGCATCTACCACTCGCTCCGAAACTTCCCAGCGAGTTTCGCCGCCACCTGGACGAATTTCAGAGTCGCCACCCCAGGCCGCGTAATCATCTGGATACTTCGCAATGATTTCATCGCGCGTCAAACCCTGCCATTCGCCAGCATAAGTTTCGCGCAGGCGTTCATCGACTGTAAGACCAATGCCTGCTAAATCCGAAAGCGTCCGGCCAGTTTCGAGTGCTCGCTCCAAGTCGCTAGCGATCACATGAGTTGGTTTCATTGCTAGCAGCGTCTGAGCCGCATGTCGAGCTTGTTCCCTGCCTACATCATTTAGGGGAATATCAATTTGTCCTTGATGGCGGTTTTCTGCATTCCAAACCGTCTGGCCATGTCGCCAAAGAACTAACCGGCGCGCGCTCATACAAGTTCAACCGGAATATGTGGGCAATCGCTCCAGAGCCGCTCGAGGTCATACAAACTGCGCTCTTCTGCTTGTTGCACATGCACGACGATGTCGAAATAGTCCAGCAAGACCCATCGGCCCTCGCGATTTCCTTCGCGCCTAATTGGATCAACATCAATCAAATCCAGTGCTGCTTCAATTGCATCAACAACTGCGCCCACTTGCCGCTCGTTATCAGCTGAAACGATCAAGAAGATGTCGGTAATCACCAAATGTTCGCTCACATCAAGTAAGACGATGTCTTCCGCCTTTTTGTCATAGGCAGCCTGGGCAGCAATTTTTGCAATCTTTAAGGCATGTTCTGAGGCTGCCACGAATCCCACGCTTTCTTTTGAGTCACCTAAGACTACTTAATTAATCCCAATGCAGGAAATGTTGGCACTAGGAGTCAAGGCCGTAACGCATTAGGCGCGATACAAGCCTTGACTCAAAATATATTCACTGACACTTTGTGGCACCAAATACCTTGTGTCTTGTCCGCGCGTAAAACGGTTACGTAATTCAGTGGCAGAAATTCTAACTTCGGGCATCTCAATCGAGACATAATCAAATGGCACCGTTTCATCGTGACCGATTCGGTTCACTGCAACCACCGTTACCTCAGAAACAAATTCTTGCCACTTGTGCCAAGTCGGTATTCCAGTAAGTGCATCTGAGCCAACGATCCAGAAAATTTCATCATCTGGGTGGGCTGACTTCCACTCCTGAACTGAATCGATGGCATAAGTAGGTCCACTGCGGTTGATTTCAATCGCACTTGATGCAAACCGGCTATCCCCCGAAATTGCAAGATCGACCATTTCCATGCGTTGTGACCCTGAGCTAATCTCTTGTTGATTTTTTTGCCATGGCTCGCCTGCTGGCATAAAAACCACAACATCAAGATCTAGTTGCTCATGCACCGAACTAGCCGCAATTAGGTGACCGATATGTACGGGATCAAATGTCCCGCCCAAAATGCCAACCTTCATGTATCCAAGAATACTTGCAACTAGTGTGGTGCTAACCGCTGCTGAATTAAGGGAAGTTTGTCTTGGAAAACGTTGATCACCTGGTAATCGGTGCCGGTGCTATGGGCAGCGCCACCGCCTGGCAATTGGCCCGCCAAGGTAAAGAAGTAACGGTGCTCGAGCAGTTTGGCTTGGCTCACAATCGAGGAAGTTCGCATGGCAGCACCCGGATTTTTCGCCTTTCTTATCGGACTTCGCTCTACACCGACTTAGCTGCGCGCGCCCTTACTGATTGGCGCGAACTTGAAGCTGATGCTAATCAAAAGTTGTTGGAACAAAATGGCCAATTGGATCATGGCTACCAGGAAGCAATCGACGAAATTGCAGCCAGCTTAGATCGACATAATCGGCCCTATGAGCGCATGAACGCATCCGAAGCGCATGCCCGCTGGCCTGGAATGAATTTTGAAGATCACGTTATCTATAGCCCAGATGGCGGTCGT
>JBIIFI010000209.1:0-2641 GCA_044237405.1 Candidatus Nanopelagicales bacterium
CCCAAGGACGAGTCCGGATCCAAAATCATTGAACGGCAAATTGATCCGGGGTTAGGTGTGGATTGGTTTTGGGCGGATGGCTCAGATCTTGCTACTGGTCGATTTGCCTGGATGATTCCAGCCCTACTACGCCTATTTGAACTCGGACTTGTCTTAGTTATTGCTCGCGATTACCCAATCGCGTATTTGTGGATCTTTGCAGTGGCATTTCATCATTACGACACTTTATATAGATCGTTGGCTGGGTTTGAAATTCCTAAATACCTTAAGACTCCAGGTCTTGGCTTTCTAGGCCGGAGTTTAATTGTCGTTATGTCTGCGCTGGGATTCATGGTGCCGCTCGAAGTGACCTTACTTATTGGCGGAATTGGTTTCACTGCGTTATTCGTTGGCTTTGCATCAAAGCAATGGATGCAACAAATTACCTAACTGCGCGTGAATTCGAACTCTCTAGCAAATTTACGCCACAATAAGAAGGTGAATGCCACGCGACCAGCTAACCCAACGATTGCCCAGTTGCGGGAAGTAACGCAGCCAACTGATATTCGCAGTAGGCAGTCATCTGAACATTGGCTAAATGAAGTTTATTTACGAAAACTATCGCCATATCAAACACGCCTACTGCTAAAAACTGGAATCAGCGCAAATGGCGTTACATATTTAATGATTGCTTCGGGCTTCACAGCAGGCTTAGTACTGCTGATACCTGGACTACCTGGTGGCTTATTGGCCGCTTTCTTTGGACAGCTACAAATGCTTTTAGATTGCAGTGATGGCGAAGTCGCCCGTTGGCGAGAGACATCGTCACCTGCTGGAGTGTTTTTAGACAAAGTTGGCCACTATTTAGCAGAAGGATTTATTCCAATTGCCTTAGGCGTGCGAGCTACCGGTGGGTTAGCTGAACTTGATTCAACTAATTTGCAATACGTTGTTATGGGCTTACTCCTATCTGTATTGGTGTTATTCAATAAAGCGTTAAACGATATGGTCCATGTCGCACGTGCGTTCAATGAATTACCAAAACTTTCTGAAAGCCCAGAAGTGGCAAAGCCCACTTCGACTGCTCTGGCAAAGTTGCGCTCGGTAGTTCGGCTAGTCCCATTTAATCGAATTTTTCATTCGGTAGAAATGACTCTTTTAATTGCAGTAGCTGCATCGCTTGATTATGTCTTCGACGGCTTGTTGGCAACCCAACGCTTATTAGTACTAATGCTGATTGCTGCTGCGGTTACTGTCATTGGTCATCTGGTGGCAATTCTAAATTCGAGTAGATTGCGTTGATCCCAAAGGTTGGCTGTGTAGTGCTCACTATGGGCACCAGGCCTGATGATTTGAATCGTGGAGTCAACTCGCTGCTTGCTCAAAAAGATGTCGACATAGAAGTTGTAGTAGTTGGAAATGGCTGGCTGCCAGTGAATATTCCAGACGGTGTTGCGTCACTGGAGCTAAAAACTAACTTAGGAATTCCAGCAGGCCGAAATGCTGGCGCAGAGGTAGTTTCTGGGGAGTACCTATTCTTTCTAGATGATGATGCAGCTCTACCAAGTCCATCAACATTGGCTAATTTGATTTCTACCATCGGGCCGGAAACTAACGCAGCACTAGTGCAACCTAGGGTGATTGATTTTGCTGGTGAGAGTGGTCCAGATCGCTGGGTACCTCGACTTAGAACTGGCGACCATGCAAAAAGTGGTCCAGCAACTTCACTTTGGGAAGGTGGCGTTGCAATTCGACGTGAAACCTTTGATCAAATTGGCGGTTGGGCGCCTGAGTATTTTTATGCTCATGAAGGAATCGAATTATGCTGGCGTACTTGGAATACCGGAAAGCAAGTTTGGTATGCCGGCAACATCCAGGTGCAACACCCAACAATTAATCCGCAGCGACATCCGGAATTTTGGTTTATGAATGCTCGCAATCGAGTTTGGTTAGCTAAGCGCAACTTGCCAATAGTGCTGGTCCCGATTTATCCGCTGACCTGGTTGGTAATCACAGTTCTTCGAGTCCGCTCAGTGAAATCTTTAAAAACTTGGCTAGCAGGTTTCTGGGCTGGCTGGACTAAAAGTGCTGGGCGCAGAGATCCAATCAAGTGGTCAACAGTTTGGGCATTAACCAAAGCCGGGCGACCACCGATTATCTAGCGAGTTACTTCTTAACTCGGTTATTACCTTCAGTGCAAGCAGTCGAAGCAGCAGTTCCTGAAGTGTCAGTTGGCGTAGGCGATGGAGTCGCACCTGACTGAGCCGCACTTTCAAATGGCTTTAGCTCGCCGGCAACCCAACTTTGTCCGATAAGTATGACGATTGGTGAAATCAATGAACTATCAAGCGTCAGCTTTGTAATGCCGGTTGCTTTTCCTAGCGCTCTAGCTTGCGCGAGATTTTCGGATTTATACAAAATTTCGGAATTCTCGAGTTGCTTAGTTGAGTTACCAACTTTGAGTAAGTTGTAGCCTTGCTCTTCTAGTTCAGCTGCCGCTGTCTTAGCAAGCCCTGCAGTACCAGCTGCATTCAAAACTGCAACATCGATATCTGATGGTTTCGTGGCAGGTTCAAGCTTTGAAGGATCAGTTGGCTCATCAACAGCAGGCCAAGGCTCATCTGCTCGAATTGCTTCCCAAAGTTTTTCGGTCTCAGAATAC
>JBIIFI010000210.1:0-2640 GCA_044237405.1 Candidatus Nanopelagicales bacterium
TTCATCTTTGTGAATCGTGACTGCATTGAATGAATCAGGAAGTGTTAGCCCAGCAAAATCTTGGGCATTGCCGTGTTCAGTGATTGCCGTAACAACGTTTTTCATGACCCCTCCCAACGCCGAATCGCTTTACCTAAAGCGATTATCAACAATTGCACGGACCCATAAATCGCGCATCCGTATCGACATTGTATACAATTCCAGCCCAGATTGGATCCAATCTAGCAAAATCCCTGATAAAAGCGGGTTTTTACTTTTGCATATAGCTTTCCGGGTCATATAAAGCGTCATATAGAAGACCGATGTTCTTTCCGTCCTCAGACTCAGGGTCATACATAGAGTCCTGCGGTCCAGCCACCGCTAGAACATAGCCATCCGCTCGGGCTACTTCACTGCCATATAGAGGTGGCTCATTTGGATTTGCTGCTCCATCAAATACCGACTCGGGCATGTAGTAAACGCCCATCAGTATTGCGGGATCGCCTTGTTCTGGTGTGTAGGTAACCGCCACAGCGGATTCCACGTCCGCAGCAAAGACTTCGTTAGCCCAGTCCCCTGACATAGGCTCAACTGAAAGCTTAGATTCCAAGCCACTTGGTGGGTGAAAACTGTAAGGAACGGGATCTAAATCCACCATGCCAGACATACTCAACGAGCATCCAGCCAGAACGGCCGCGGCAATCCCTGCAACAAGAGCACGAATGAACTTCATGCCAACATCTTATTTAACCCATGATGGATATTGCTTTCGCAACAGATCAATGTGCGTCTCAATTGCTGCTATATCCCGCTGCGCAATTTCCTTAGCTTCAGCAAACTTTTCGTTCTGAACGTCGATACTGGCTGCCACTGCTACCGCGATCTCGCTAGCTGTTGCTTTGCCTGAAGTATCGAGTGCTCGCGCTGGAATTTCATCAGCTGCATCCAGCAAAGTTCCAGCCGCCCACATATCCGCAGGCCGAGAGAAAATCACAATCCAGTTGGTTCCTTTATTGCTGGCAGAGATTCGAAGTTGGTAGCCTTCGCCAGTCCAATCAATAATTGCTGAGTAATCAGCTTTGCGGTTGAACATTTCGCCCACATACGCAATGCCTTGTGAGCTAACGATAAGGCGTCCGCCTTCTTCAACAATGGTTAACTCCTCAACCCCGGGAGTAGAAATGGCAGTTGATTTGCTGCTGGATCGACCTGAGGCACCCACAAACACTCCACCAATTGGCAAACCAATAAATGGTCGTCCTGAGTTGCGCGATGTGCTTTCGGTGACACTTGGACCTTTTCTAGGCTCAACCAACGTGACACCTTCAATAACTAAGATCTGTTCTTCGTTATCCGTGGCTGAGTTGAAGTCAGGAAATTCAGCAATGAGCGTTTTGTAGTGACTCATTTCTTCATCAAGCCTGGTTTGGTAAGTGCGGTGTTGAGCTAGTGCAAGTTCTAATTGAGCTTGCTTAGCGCGGCCAGTAAAGAAAAATGACAGCGCAGATTGTTTAGTGGCTGCACTTAACACCGCTGGATCGACCGCAGGGGGCGCAGGAGTTGTTGGCAGATCTGTTGGCTTGGCTCTAGAGCCAGGATTTCTCGCGTTAGTTGAGACCAGAAACGCGATCCAAATCAGCCAGACCCACCAGTTAAACAGGGCAGCAAAGAAGTCGGCCACAAACCAAGTGCCGATAATCAACAACCAGAAAGTTGGCCGGCCATACCAGGGTTTTCTGCTCTTTGAACTAGTCATTACTTATCCCCTTTTCCTAGCCTTGGAAGTGAAAAGCATTCCATGTCCAACTTAACGTTGTTTTTAGTATACGTAAGTGCTCTGACAGTTTTGGAAAGCCAAGTAAAACTCATCATTGAGCAGAAAACCCAAGTCCAGAAGTAAATCTGGCCTTGGGTTTTCTATGCTTTTTTACTATTTCACTTTGCCAGTGCTCTTGGACAGCCATTGAGTGGCAGGGGTTCCAGCTACAGTTCCCTTAACGGCAACAGCGAGGTACTTGTTTTTAAAAGTATTAGTCACGGACAACGTAGTAGCCGTGGCTCTGGAAATCGCCTTGCAGGATGCAGGGATAGTTTGCGTAACAGCCTTTACTTGCGCGCTACACGAATACCACTGGATGGCATAAGTGGGGGCTGGCGTACCTGTCCATTTACCCTTTGCGGCGGTTAGCTTGTTCTTACCAGTTGCCGTAGAAGTTGCTGTGCCCGAAATAGAAGGCTTAGTAGTAGCCTCAGCATTCTTTATCCACTTGGCATAGAAATTCAGATCTTCTCCATCAAAGGCTTTACTCGCATTAGCGGCAAAACTGGTTCCCTTGCCGTCCGTCGCTGAGTTCCAACCTACAAATGTATAACCAGTTCTCTTTAGACCACCTGGATTACCCGGCACGAGAAATGTGTCAATTCCTCCTCGCATAATTTGCTGCGGCGCCGTTCCTGAAGTGCTGCCGTTACCAAGGAATGTGGCGCGGTATCCGACGTCAATAGTTAGGCCTTTCCATAAGTCGCCATTGAATCCATAATCGCCTGCACCGACAGGGATATAGACCTTTGGCGTTTGTGCACCTAGCGCCGAAAATGCCCAAGGTCCATTGGAGGGGTCACTGTCACTATCGGTTGCAGGTTCATACGCCATGCTTCGCA
>JBIIFI010000211.1:0-2633 GCA_044237405.1 Candidatus Nanopelagicales bacterium
GTGGAATTAAAAGTTGATTCCACAATTGTCACACCCGAAGGTTGGCGCGGAACTTGGGTTGTACACGAGCCAATCCGCAAAATGTTTGTAATCCGCAGATTCAACAAGTAGTAATTATGAATCCAGAAGACATCGTTGGTCCAGTTGAAGGCACTAAAGTTCCCCGGTTCGCCGGTGAATCAACATTCGCTCGCTTGCCGCGCATCGACCAGGTTTCTGATTACGACGTAGCAATCTTGGGCGCACCATTTGATGGTGGCGTTTCATATCGACCAGGTGCTCGCTTTGGACCAATGGCAATTCGCCAAGCTTCCAGGCACCTGCGCCCGGCGTATCATCCAGATTTACAGGTTGCTCCGTTTAGAACAATTCAGGCAGTTGACGCCGGCGACATTCCTTGCAACCCATTTGATATTGATAGCGCACTGAAGCAAATCGATGATGGCGCCAATGAATTAGTTAGTGACAGTCGAAAGCTCGTAACCCTTGGTGGCGATCACACCGTAACTCTTGGTTTACTTCGTGCCTTAGTTAAAGTCCACGGCCCAATCGCCATGATTCACTTCGACTCACACCTTGATACTTGGGATAGTTACTTCGGTGCTGATCGCACCCATGGAACCTTCATGCGCAGAGCTTTCGAAGAGGGCTTACTCATCGAAGACAAGTCACTGCACGTTGGTATTCGCGGACCGCTTTACGACCAACAAGATTTAATCAACGACAAGAACTTTGGATTCTCAACAGTTCGCGCTGCTGATTTTGATCGAATGGGCGTTGCAGAAGTTATCGGTCTTGCCCGCAAGCGCGTAGGGGATTGCCCTATGTACTTATCTATTGATATAGATGTACTCGATCCTGCGTTTGCGCCAGGCACCGGAACTCCTGAAATGGGTGGGTTTACTTCTCGAGAATTGCTAAGTCTGGTGCGCGGTATGCCACGCGAGCAAATGATTGGCGCCGATATTGTTGAGGTCGCGCCGGCATACGATCATGCCGAAATCACATCTCTTGCTGCTGCAACTTTGGCCTATGAAATCATGTCGCTAATGGCACTAAACGTTACGGATAAGAAGGGCTAAGTCATGTCGCTTACTTCACCAGATGAAATGCTGCGCGTTGATCCAGATCCAATTCGCCAAGCGCGTATCGATTTAGCAGCTGCGCATCGGTTGGCCGTGTTTTATGGCTTCCATGAGGGAATCGATAATCACTTCACTTTGTTAGTTCCAGGGTACGAAGACCGATTCTTCTTGGCTCCGTTCGGATTGCATTGGTCAGAAATTCAAGCAAGTGACTTCATGATTGTGGACTTGGATGGCACGGTCTATGAAGGCGATGGCCTAGTAGAAGAGACTGCATTCTTTATACATGCCCCAATGCATGGCAGTGCTCGCAAGCTACGTGCAGTTCTACATACCCACATGCCTTATGCCACAGCGCTAGCAATGCTAGATGAACCAGATCTAGTTATGGCAAGTCAAAATGCACTTGGCTATCGTGACGATGTCTTCTATGACTGCGAATACAACGGGTTAGCACTGGACCGATCCGAAGGCGATCGCATGACGCGAGCTCTGGGGGATAAGACCATCCTGTTACTTCGTAACCACGGAATTGTCACGACTGGCTCAACAGTTGCCGAAGCTTTCCATCACTTGTATTTCTTTGAGCGCACTGCTGAGGTTCAAGTGCTTGCGCAATCAACGGGTCAGATGATCCGCGAGGTTCCAAAAGACATCGTGGACATGACCGTTGAGCAATTCAAGGATTCAACACATCTTGATGGCTACAGCCGAATCGATCTGCACTTTGCCGCGCTTAAGCGAATGCTTGATCGCAGCCAGCCCGACTACGCAGCTTAAAACTTGTAAATCACGTCGCTGAAATGTGGTGTGGCAAATAAGTAAAGAATGCGCAGCGGCTCATCTTCATAGTTATTGATTTGATGTAACGCATCGCCTGGAATAAAAACCATAGTGTCGGCTTCCACGTCGTATTCCACATTTTCAATCATGACTTTGCCTTTGCCACTTAGAACGTAGTAAGTCTCTGGCTGCAAATGACGATGCGCCTCAAGTGATTCATCTTTAAAGACGCGAGCCACACCCAAAACCATGTCGGTATCTTCGTCATCATTGACACCTTGCAGCGCTTTCCAAGATACTTTGCCGCGTGCTGCCACCTGTTCTTCTGGCCAGCCAGCCCATTCGCCTTCAGATAACTTGCGAATAATTGGCTCCATCGCCACTCCTACTGCACTAGTTCTTGGCCTTTAGGCTATCTATATCTAGCCAAATCTGGAGCCCAATACGGTTGCGTTTACCGAAACTCGCATCTAGACTAGATGTAGTTGAACATTCAACTAAGCCTGAGGAGGCCGTCATGCCAGCTATCACTGCAGATACTTTAACTTTGCCAAAAGTTTTTGTAACACCTGGATTGCAACCACGTTCGGTAAAGATGATCACCAATGCGCCGCAGGCTTATGAAGGCGAAGGCTTCCCAGTACGGCGCGCGTTTGCCGGAATTCCAAACGCTGACCTTGATCCGTTTATTCACATGGATCAAATGGGCGAAGTTGAATACTTGCCAGGTGAGCCAAAGGGAACACCATGGCATCCACATCGCGG
>JBIIFI010000212.1:0-2631 GCA_044237405.1 Candidatus Nanopelagicales bacterium
CGTTGCCGGACAAGATGTTGTGTTGAAAGTTCCAGGTGGATCCATCACCTTGATTGGTTGCAAAGATTTAGCCAGTCAGTTAGCGGTGCATGCCAGCAAGCTTTACGCGCAAAACGTCGTATCGCTTTTGACTTTGATGACTGCTGAAGGTGTTGTTACACCTGATGAAGAAGATGAAGTTGTTCAAGGTTCCGCTGTTGTTTTCAATGGCGAAGTTCGTAACGCAATGGCGCGTGAAGCACTGAACTTACCTGCACTAGCAACTGGAAAGGGTGAATAGCCATGGATGCAATTTCGCTATTAACTATTTTTATTCTCAGCATCTTTGTCGGCATCGAAGTAGTCTCAAAAGTTTCAGCCATCCTGCACACACCTTTGATGTCAGGAGCAAACGCGATCCACGGTGTTGTATTGGTGGGCGCAATCCTGGTTACTGGTAAGGCAACTGACAATGTCCAGCTTTACCTTGGTTTAGTAGCAATTGTGCTGGCCACAATCAACATGGTTGGTGGTTTTGTGGTTACTGACCGAATGTTGGAAATGTTTAAACCCAAGAAGGCTGAGAAGGAAGAGGTGTCCAAATGACACCTACATTGCTTGGCTTATCGGAGCAGACATCAATCGTTACTCCAACTTGGGTTCGCTTAGCTGAACTACTTGCTGCAGTTTTATTCATCCTCGCACTTAAGGGTTTGTCATCACCAAAGTCTGCTCGTCGGGGAAACTTACTTGGCGCAGCCGGCGCTGCTATTGCAACTGCAGTTGTATTTTTCTATGGCCAAGAATATTACGGCGGCCCAGTTAAGCACCTGCCACAAATTTTGATCGCGATCGCGATCGGTTCCATCATTGGTTGGGTAGCTGCGCGCCGCGTGCAAATGACTCAAATGCCACAGATGGTTGCACTATTCAATGGTGTTGGCGGCGGCGCTGCCGCAGTTATCTCGGTAATTGAATTCTTGTCAGTTGAATCCGAGAGCGTGCCAATTCTGACCGCAACAATCTTCACTGTTGTTGTTGGTTCGGTTTCCTTCACCGGTTCGCTATTGACTTACGCCAAACTGCAAGAGCTAATGACTTCTCGACCAGTTGTAATTCCACTTGGTCGTTTCATCACAATCGGTGTTGCAGTTGCAACAATCGCCACTGCAGTTTTGCTCATCGTAGATCCATCAAACACTTTGCTTTGGTTACTACTTGGACTTTCATTAATTTTAGGAATTTTATTAGTGCTACCCGTTGGTGGCGCCGATGTTCCGATTGTCATTTCTTTACTTAACGCCTTTACTGGTTTGTCAGTTGCAGCTTCGGGTTACGTACTCGGCAACGTACTTCTGATTGTTGCCGGAACTCTTGTCGGCGCATCTGGAACTTTGCTAACCCGCATGATGGCAAAGGCAATGGGTCGACCACTAACAAATACTTTGTTTGGTGCGTTCACTGCAAAGGCATCAACGTCAACAGCATCGGCTGAAGATCGTCCAGTTAAGTCAGCATCTCCAGAGGATGTTGCCATCATGCTTGCTTACGCTCGCAAGGTCATCATCGTTCCGGGTTACGGTCTTGCCGTAGCTCAGGCGCAAAACACAATTCGCGAACTCGTTGAACTGTTGGTGGCAAAGGGCATTGAAGTGGATTATGCGATTCACCCAGTTGCAGGTCGTATGCCAGGACACATGAACGTGCTGCTTGCCGAAGCAAATGTGCCTTACGAACAGCTAAAGGAAATGGATGAAATCAATCCAGAATTCCCGTCAACCGACGTTGCCCTAGTTGTTGGCGCAAATGACGTAGTTAACCCAGCAGCTCGCGATGACAAGACGGCGCCTATCTATGGCATGCCTATCTTGAATGTGGATCAGGCCCAGCAGGTCGTTTTCCTAAAGCGCTCAATGCGCCCAGGTTTTGCTGGCATCGAGAATGAAGTGCTATTTGATCCAAAGACTTCCTTGCTATTCGGTGATGCCAAGGATTCTTTGACCAAGGTTGTTAGTTCGCTGAAAACCCTGTAATTAGCGGTATTTACCCGTGTCGAAAATAACACAGGTAAAACCCCGTATTGCTACCAATAAAGCACTCACTTAGGGCATTCTTAGACCTGTGATCGATCATCGGGGGATGGTCTCGCAACGGGGTTACGGTGCATTAGCTTGTCAGCAAGAATTGTTCTAGTTGTTGAAGATGACGCCCTACTTCGAGAGTTAATTGCCACCGCCCTTGAAGTTCGTGGCTACACAGTGCAGACCGCCGGAGACATCTCTGAAGCAAAGCGAATCCTGCGAAGTGTTGATCCCGATGGTGTGGTGCTTGACATCGACTTAGGGCCAGGCCCAACAGGTTTTGATTTTGCGCAAATTGTAAGCAAAGAAGCGCCAGGTACTGGAATTGTATTTCTGACGCAGTTACCAGACCCGCGATTTGCTCCAACCGATGAACATGGAATGCCAACAGGCATTGCGTACTTAAGAAAATCAGCCCTGGCGGATTTGAATGTACTTTATGACGCACTTGATGTTGCAATGCGAGGTCAAGTAACTAAAGCGCACCGGCATGATCTTGATACCGAGCGGCCGTTTGCTAAGTTAACGACTAAACAAATCGAAGTGCTAAAATTAATGGCACAAGGAAATT
>JBIIFI010000214.1:0-2624 GCA_044237405.1 Candidatus Nanopelagicales bacterium
GCCGGACGCGAACGAGGAGCTTGGTTTGGCAACGGTGACTTTGTGCCGCTTGAAACCGATGCCATAGGGCCCGCACCAACCACACATCATTAACCTTAGAAATGTGTTTAAATTCCTACTAACTCCCAAGTGGATTGCAACCACCCTGGCATGCATCTTGGTATTACCTGCGTTTCAAGCACTCTCGGCCTGGCAGTGGCACCGTTTAGATGCAAGAAACATCTACAACAATGAAATTCTGGGGAAAATCTCTGAGCCACCAGTTGTATTGAATGATTTGCTAGTGCCGAACTCTGATCCATCCAGCGCGCAACCTGATACAGCGTGGCGAAGCGTAGAAGCCACCGGCACTTGGCTGCCACAAGAACAAGTGTTGGTGCGGAAGAAGAGCCTGGAATCTGATTTGGGATTATGGGTAGTTACACCATTGCAACTAACTGACGGCAGTGTTGTCATGGTGAATCGCGGCTGGACACCAGCTGCCAACTCTGCAGTAGACAGTCCAACACTTGCCGAAATTCCATCCGGTGAAGTCGAAGTTCTCGGTAGAGTGCGTGAAGTCACGCCACGAGATGGAGTTGCGCCTACAGACCTTCCGCCAGGACAGGTTGATCAGATCATTCCACTTGAGATCATGGATACGCCAGAAACAGTAAGGAACATATATCTAGAAATGACTGCCAGTCGACCAGAATCTCGAACAAGTGAGATCAGGGAGTTGCCTGCACCTGAAATAACTGAAGGACCCCATCGTTCATATGCAGTGCAATGGATACTGTTTGGAATCATGACTGTGATTGGCTGGATCATTTTGGTGCGAAATGAAGTTAAAGAGCAGCGTGCTGCCCAAGGTCAATTATCGGACGCTTCTGAAAACTGAAGGCCGTAAAGTTCTGCATATAGGCCACCTTGTGCTAGCAGTGAATCGTGTGTTCCTCGTTGCACGATACGACCTTCGTCTAGAACTAAGATTTGATCTGCCTGTCGAATAGTAGACAACCTATGTGCCACCACAATTGAAGTCCTGCCGCGCAAGGCAATAGCAAGCGCATTTTGTACAGCCACCTCATTCTCGGAGTCCAGGTGCGCAGTGGCTTCGTCCAATACAACGACATCAGGAGCCTTTAGAAGTAATCGAGCAATCGCAATTCGTTGCTTCTCACCGCCGGACAATCTATGACCGCGATCTCCAACAACGGTATCTAGACCCTCTGGCAATTCCTTAATCATCTGATCGATTTGGGCACTGGCACATGCCTGCCAAATCTGCTCGTCAGTTGCATCAGTTTTTGCATACTGCAAATTTGCTCGGATCGTGTCGTGGTACATATGGGCATCTTGTGTGACCACGCCAACAATTTGATGGAGCGACTCTTGGGTGACATCTTTGACGTCTAATCCCCCGATTCGAATGGTTCCTGAAGTGGAATCGTAAAGCCTAGCTACCAGCGATGTCACCGTACTCTTTCCAGCCCCAGAGGGGCCCACCAGAGCAATCATCTGTCCGGGTTCGGCCAAGAATGACACTTCGTGCAGAGTCGCCTCACTTACCGCGCGACTTTCCGGCTGGGCCACCATTTCAAGGCTGGCTAGGGAGACTTCCGCACCCGATGGATAGCGAAAATTCACATTGCTAAATTCCACGCTGGTAGGTCCAGACTGCAACCACTTGGCATCTGCTTTATCTTGCACCATTGGCGTGAGGTCAAGTACTTCAAATACCCGCTCAAAGGAAACTAGAGATGTCATGATGTCTACGCGAACATTAGCTAGCGCCGTGATTGGACCATAAAGTCTGCCGAGTAGCGCTGTTAAAGCCAGCAAAGTTCCAAGCGTCATCGCACCATTGATTACTGATTGGCCACCCATGCCGTAGACAAGTGCCGTAGCTAGCGACCCGACCAGGACTATTGCTGTAAAAAAGAAGCTGTTAGACATGGCAATTCGAATTCCCATGTGACGCACAGAGTTAGCTTTATCTGAAAACATTTCAGACTCGCGCTTGGGTGTACCAAAGATTTTCATCAGCAAAGCACCAGAAACATTAAATCGCTCTGCCATTTGAGTGCTCATGGCGGAATTAAAGTCGGCTTGTTGGCGAGTTAGTGCCTGCAATCTGCTACCCATCCAACGCGCTGGGATCATAAACAGTGGCAACATAAGTAGCGATGCCAGCGTGATTTGCCAGGAAAGCACAAACATCGTGACAGCAACTACGACCAAACTGATCACATTTCCCACAACGCCACCCAGTGTCGAAGTGAATGCACGTTGTGCGCCCATGACGTCACTATTGAGCCTAGATATCAAAGCCCCAGTTTGCGCACGGGTAAAGAAGGCAATGGACTGTAATTGCACGTGATCGAAGACCTGTGTCCGCATGTTGAAAATCAGGCCCTCGCCGATAGTTGACTGCATTTGCCGGCTGAGTAGACCTAAAGCCGCTCCGACTACTGCTGTTCCCGCTATTGCGAGGGCCAGCCAAACAACAAGTGCACTATTTTGCGCTGGAATTGCATCATCAACAATTCGCTTGAACAATAATGGCTGAGCCACAACCAGAAGCGAGTCGATTACTAAAAGGGATAAGTAGGTAGCGATGTAGAACTTAAATTCTCGGGCGT
>JBIIFI010000215.1:0-2620 GCA_044237405.1 Candidatus Nanopelagicales bacterium
GAGCAAAAAGCTCACTTTGCCAAGCTGCTAAATGCAGCGGGAGTAAAGACGGTTTAACTATGGCTGAGAAATTGATTATTGAAACTATCGAAGCTCACGCCGAAGGTGAAGGCGGTCGAGTAATCACCAACATGGCACACCTCGTTAAGGGTGCGACCATGAAAGAGCGCTTTGATTACTGCGAAGCGAATCTGGATTGGTTCCGACATGCGATATTGCACGAACCACGCGGCTATCCAGCATTGTGCGCAGTATTTATCTTGCCGCCCGCCAATGCAGGTTCAGATTTTGGAATCATCGTCTTGGAGCAAGGTGGGTTTACTGCAATGTCTGGCAGTAACACGATGTGCGCTGTGACTGCTGCCCTAGAAAAAGGCATCGTCAAAATGCAGGAACCAGAGACAACCGTCACGATCGATACCGCCGTTGGAACTATCTCAGTACTTGCGCGCGGTAAAGATGGCAAAGTTCTCGACGTCGCAATTCGCAATGTGCCGGCGTTCACGGTTTACATCGACAAGATCGTTGATGTCCCAGAGTATGGTCCAATTCCAATTGACTTGGTTTTCGGCGGCCAGTTCTTTGCCCAAACCAACATTGCCAATGTTGGACTTGAAATCAAGCCTGAGAACGCCAAGGCAATCACACGCGCTGGAGCTGCAATTAAATACGCAGTTAACCAGCAACTGGTGTTCGAGCACCCAGAAAACCCAAGCATCAACAAAGTTGGAATTGTAATTCTGCACAACGGTGATCGTGAGCCAGGTAAGCAAGCGCAAAACTCTGCTGTCCTTACCGGCGATAACTTAACGGCTGATCCAGAGACTTGGAAAGGCATGCTGGACCGCTCCCCCTGTGGCACTGGAACTTGCGGACGAATGTCAGGTCTTTATTCCCGTGGCCAACTAGCTATTGGGGAAGAGTTTTCCCACATGAGTTTTCTCGGCACTAAGTTCTTCGGGCAAGTTACTGACCCCACCAAGGTTGGTCAGTACGACGCAGTCACACCAACTATCCGAGGCAGTGCTTGGGTAACTGGGACAGCCACTTGGGAAATCGATCCAACGGATCCATTCCAGACTGGCTACACCCTCGGCGACATCTGGTAGTTAAGTTCCGTTACCTGAGTTACTGCTACTGCTCACCCTGCCAAGTTGTGAAAACCTGGGTGTAAAGCTCGCGCGCTTCTTCACCACAATTTGGAATCGGTGAAATCAAACTTAGATATTCCGCAGGAACGTTTACCGCTGGATCATCTTTCAGGGCCTGATCAAAGAACTCATTTGATCCTGTGATCGAATTGTCATAGCCCGTGAAGTTTGTCTCCATCGCAATGTTCTTTGGATCCATCATCCAGTTAATGAAAATCTTGGCATTATCCAAATTTGGTGCCCCAACTGGAACCGCGAAGTGATCACTCCACTGATTTAGTCCTTCAGAAGGGTAGATATAAATCAAATCTGGATTCTCTACCTTCATACGGTGCGAGTCACCATTCCAGTTTTGGCGAACGTTACTTGTGCCACTTAACATGCGCTCTAATGAGCCATCTGACTCAATAATGTCTGGCTTAAATCCGGAGAGTAGTTCTTGAGCGGCCAAGTACTTAGCTTTGTCAGTTGTGCACAATTCGGCAGCCGGCACGCCAGTAGCCCTAAGCGCAGAAGAAACAATTTCTACCTGATCTTTCATGGCATCAGTTTTATCAAGACCAAGAGTAAAGAAATCTTTCCAAGACTTAATGTCATTGCATCTAGGCTCTGCAACCGGATTACAAATAATTCCCGTTGTGCCATACATGTAGGGCGCTGTGTAGTTGCGCCCATCATCAAAGGGCACATTGACGGCCTCTGGCTTGATGTTCTTTGCATTTGGGAAATCTTTAACGCCAATATCTTGCAGCATATCCAAGTCGATCATCTGTTGCACCATGTAGTCAGATGGCACGATCACGTCATAACCAGTGGAGCCTGACTGGAGTTTCGCTAACAAGGTCTCGTTGCTGTCAAATGTGTCGAGAATGACTTCGATGCCGGTTTCGGTGCTAAATCGATCCAATTCGGCTGGGTCTATGTAGTCAGTCCAGTTAAATAGATGCAACTCACCAGAACCGGAGGTTGGAAAAGAGTCACCTGAGGCTGCTGGTGCCTCAGTATCAGGATTTGAAGCGGTAGTTTCAGAGCCACAGGCGCCCAGTGAAAACACCAACGCAGCGGCAACCAATAACTTAACATTCTTTGCAATCATTCCAGGCTCCTAGTTAGTTACTTGAGAGTAGCGCTTAACGCATCGATGCGACCTAGTTTGTGAAACATTCTGAATACAAATAGTCCAAGTGCTTTAGGAGCTAAAATGCTACAGTTACCTATGATTGAGCGCGCTGGACAAAACACTTTCTTTTACGAATCCCTACATAAAGGTGATGGAGACATCCTGGCGCAACGCTATTTTGGTGGAAAACTCAAATGGGACATCGAAGTTGAAATCTGGGAATTGCCAGTCGGTGGCACCGAGGGTTCGCATATTCACGATGACACTGAACCTGAATACGGCGCAATTGACGAGCTTTACATCATCCTGAGCGGTAGTGCCGAAATGACAATTGATGGCGTTACTGAAG
>JBIIFI010000216.1:0-2617 GCA_044237405.1 Candidatus Nanopelagicales bacterium
CTGTCTTAAAAACTTTACCGACTATCTTGCGCAAGCACGACTTCAAAGTCACAGCAGTTGTGGTTGATGAAGCATTAATTGCAGTGGAACCAGGGGATACTTCAGCTCAGAATTACGCAATCGCTTTTGACTTGGGCACCACGACTGTTGTTGCTACCTTGTTGGACTTGTTAACTGGAACTCCAATGGCAGTTAAATCCATGTTGAATAAACAGCAACCTTTCGGCGCTGATGTGATTTCCCGAATTTCAGCAACCATGATGGATCCGCAGGCCGCAGGCTTAATGCAAACTGCTGGACTAGCAACGCTAAATGAATTGATTGCCGAAGTTTGCACCGAAGCGGGAATTTCTCCGAATCAGGTTTATGAAACTGCCATCGCTGGTAACGCAACTATGGTTGAAATTTTGCTTGGCGTAGATCCAGAACCAGTTGGTGTCGCGCCATTCATTACCGCTGCCCAGAAATGGCCAGTATTCACCGCGGCCGAAGTCGGCATTGAGATTTTGCCAAGTGCTCGAGTGTTCTTATTCCCTGCCTTTGGTGCTTACGTTGGCGGCGATATTGTGGCCGGCGTACTTGCCACCGGAATGGATCGCGATAAGCGAGTTCGGTTGTTAATTGACGTGGGTACTAACTGTGAGATTGTGCTATCTAATGGCGACACAATTTTGACTACTGCTGCTCCAGCGGGTCCAGCTTTTGAAGCAGCATCGATTGCCTGCGGTATGCGCGCAGCCGACGGCGCTATTGAAGTTGTCCAGGTCACAGATGAAGGCATCAAATTAGGTGTGATTGGAGATGCCGAGCCAGTTGGTATTTGTGGTTCAGGACTAGTTGATGCCGTATATGTATTGCACAAAGCAAAGTTAATTGATGACTCGGGCCGCTTTGCCACCGACGAGCAAGCCCAAGAAATAGCCCCACATTTAGCAAGTCGATTATTAACTCGCGAAGCGGGCGATCGTATTTTTGTCTTGCACTGGGATGGTGACGAACCAACGGTTTATTTGTCCCAGCGCGATGTTCGCGAACTGCAGTTCGCTAAAGCTTCCATTGCTACTGGCTGGCGCTTATTGCTGGAAGAAATGGGCTTAGTTGACGACGATGTTCAACAAGTTCTGTTAGCTGGATCATTTGGTTCCTACCTTTCACCATCCTCTGCAATAGGTATTGGGTTAGTTCCAAAATTGCCAGTGATGCGAATCGTGAGTGCTGGAAACGTTGCCGGTGAAGGCGCCAAGATGGTTTTGCTATCTAGTACTGAACGCAGTGGCGCAACGACTTTGCTAGATGAAGTTGATTATGTTGAGTTATCAGATCGCCCAGACTTTAACGACAAATTCTTTTTGGAGCTGGCGCTTCCATCATGAGTGTTGCAGTGATTGCTTGTGGCGCACTTGCTGCCCATGTTCACGAAATCGCAGATCGGCGCGATTTAGATTTACACGTGGAGCCAATCAATCCGTTATTGCATAACCGACCAGAGGGCATCGCACCTGAGGTTGAAAAAATGATTTTGGAACTACAGCCAACGCATAGCCATATCGCAATTGCTTATGCCGACTGTGGCACTTATGGCGCGCTGGATGCACTTTGTCAGAAATATGATGTTCAGCGATTAGCTGGAGATCACTGTTATGACGTATTTGCTACCGCCGAAAAGATGAAGGCTGAATTTGAAAAAGTTCCAGGTACCTATGTTTTCACTGATTACCTAGTAAAAACCTTTCGGCGCAGCGTAATGAACGAGATGGGTCTAGATCGCTATCCAGAATTACGCGATGATTATTTCCACTCGTACAAGCGAGTACTTTGGCTAGCACAGCACCAAACAGTGGAATTAGAAGCCGCCGCAAAAGATGCTGCGGAATTGATCGGCCTGCCGCTTGAAATTATTCATGTTGGTGACCAACACTTAGAAGAACAGCTACTGCAACTGATCGGGGCTAGCAGTGAGTAACTACTCGGAAGAAAGCATCATTAATTTCCTAGGGCCTTATAAGGGTGATGCCTCGGCAGTCCTTCGATCTTTGCAGTTAGTTCAGGAATTGTTGGGCTATGTTCCAGATAGTGCGCTGGATTTGATTGCAAAGAATTGCAATGTTTCGCGCGCTGAAGTTTATGGCGTATTCACTTTTTATAGTGATTTCCGCTCAACTGCACCTGCCAAAGCAGTGGTTAAAGTCTGTGTTGCAGAAGCCTGCCAGGCTTCAGGAAATGCGAGCGTGATTTCGGAATTGCACGCAGCTGGTTATGACATTCACAAAGGAACTGTGAAAGCTGACATCCAAATGGAACAAACTTTCTGTCTCGGTAACTGCGCACTTGGTCCAGCTGCCATGGTTAACGGTAAGCCGATCGGTCGAGCAACTTGCGCAAGCATATTGGCAGCAGCAAAGGTGGCATCGGCATGATTAAAGTATTCGTGCCATTGGATTCGGCCGCTCTTTCTATGGGAGCAGACGAAGTCGCAGCTGCAATTTCCAAACACATTGAATCCCTAGGTAAAGATGTAACGGTGATTCGCACTGGATCGCGCGGCATGCTGTGGCTGGAACCATTGGTGGAAGTTGAAACAGGCGCTGGACGTATCGGGTATGCAAATGTCAGCGTT
>JBIIFI010000217.1:0-2607 GCA_044237405.1 Candidatus Nanopelagicales bacterium
CGAAACCGGTGATGAATTCGCTCCGTATGAAGTGCAGAACTCAACTGCATCTGGAGCTTTTGACATTCTCAGTGGCGCCGCATTTTCAGTTAATACTTACTTCGTAGGTCTTGAAGAAAAACTAGGATTATGCGATCCAATTGACATTGCAACTGCAGCTGGTGTTCAACAAGGCAATGGCGAGGAATTTGAAAAGTTTCCTTGCTTTACTCTTGGCTGTTTTGATGTCACGACACTCGACATGACTGAAGGTATGGCTACTTTTGCAGCCCATGGTGTTCATTGCAAACCAATTGCTATTTCGGAAATTACTGATCGCTACGGAACTCCAATCGATGTGCCACTTGCAGACTGTAAACGCACCATAGATGTGCAAGTTGCCGACAGCACTAGTGCAGTTCTAGCCGGCGTAATTGATGGACCATTACCTGGGCGAACTGGCCGTGCGATGGACCTTGGTCGACCAGCTGCAGGTAAAACCGGAACCACTGATAGCTCGGCAGCTGTTTGGTTCGTTGGCTACACACCTGACATGGCTGCTGCTGTTTGGGTCGGCGACCCAAGAGGTGGGCAAAAGTATCCGATGAAGAACCTGACCATTAACGGCACTTATTACTCGCAGGTGTTTGGTTCAACTATGCCTGGCCCAATCTGGCGTGATGCCTTGATTGGTGCGCTAGCGGGAACACCTGAAACACCTTGGAATTTGAATACTTTAAGTGGCGTTAATCCTGGCGGCTTTGGAAACGAAATTACTGCCACAAAGGATGACTGCATGGGGCTTGAAAAGAAAGATGAAATCAAGTGCTACACCAAGAAGTCAGAAAAGAAGTACAAAAAAGAACTTGCTGACGGAAGCATGATCATTGATCCGAAAACTGGAAAAGCGATTATCAATCCAAATCCTCCTGTCCCAGAGCCAGAACCAACTACCGATCCAGAACCAACTACTGATCCTCCTGTAGTTCCGTAATTACATTTGCAACATTCGGTATTTAACTGCAACTTCTGACAAGGTATGAACATGGCAACTTTAAAAGAACAGCTTCAGCTGGATCTAACTGCTTCGATTCGCGCCAAGGATTCTTTGACTTCAGGCACACTGCGTATGGTTTTGTCTGCGATCACAAATGAAGAAGTCTCTGGCAAAGAAGCGCGTGTTCTAACTGACCAAGACTTGATTACTGTTCTTAATCGCGAAGCCAAAAAGCGCAAAGAGGCTGCGACTGCCTTTGATGATGCCAAGCGACCTGAGCTTGCAACTAAAGAACGAGCTGAGCTAGACATCATCCAGGCCTATTTACCGGCAGCACTTTCTGATGACGAACTTACAAAAATAATTGCAGACGCGGTGGCGCAAGCTTCAGCAAGCGGTGCAACTGGACAAAGTGCGATGGGGGCTGTGATGAAACTAGTTTCGCCGCAAGTTGCAGGACGCGCTGACGGATCTGCCGTTGCTGCTGCCGTTAAATCTGCACTTTCCTAACCTGACTGCACGCAAACTTTGCTTGCTCCAATAGTGTGAGCCAGTGGGTACTTCGCTAAAAACCAAAGTCGCTTTAGGTCTTGGCACTATGTACATCGCCTGGGGAACTACTTACATAGGTATCGCATTCACAATCGAGACCATGCCGCCCTTAATGTCTATGTCGTTTCGATTTGTCGCTGCCGGCGCAGCACTTTTTGTTTTCATCGCGCTGCGAAATGGTGTAGCTGCGCTGAAGTTAAATCGCAAGCAATTTTCTAGTGCTATGTTCCTTGGCGTTTTAATGCTGGGAACAAGCCTTGGCGCGATGGCATTAGCTCAAGAAGTTGTTCCTATCGGTGTAGCTTCTCTGATAGCTGCAGCCATGCCGATTTGGACTGCGCTCTTTCGCACGATAGATAAAGATCGGCCGAGGGTATTGTCATTGGTGGGAATAGCCGCTGGCTTGATCGGAATCGCCATAATTATGTTGCCTGGGCAGACTCAGGCTCGACCGGGTGCCGTTGGTGCCAGTGTCACATTTTGGATGTTTGTTATTTTGTTCGGAAACCTGTGTTGGTCCTTGGGTTCGTTTATCGCTCCGCGTATGGAGACTCCAAGCAACCCACTTGTGCTCAGTACCTACGAGATGGCGGGAGCCGCCGTTGCGCTTTTCATTGCCGGGTTAATCAATCAGGAACAGATCACAGATTTTGCTAATGCTAGTGCGAGGTCATGGGGTGGGTGGCTGTACCTAGTTACTGTTGGGTCACTAATTGGCTATACGGTTTACACCTGGCTGCTCGAAAATGCTCCAATAACTTTGGTGTCAACTTATGCGTATGTGAATCCGATAGTTGCTGTTGCGCTTGGGATTGTAATTTTCAACGAAGACGTGACGCCCAACATTTTGATTGGTGGCGTAATTGTCATTGCCAGCGTAGCTATTGTGGTCGCGGTGGAATCTGTTAAGAAACAAAATCCTTTGCAAGTTCAATGATGCGCTCGAGTGCACCTCTTTCGCCGATGCTAATTCTCACGCCTTCGCCTGCGAACGGACGAATTGAAACTGCAATCCCCTCGCTGCGAAGGGCAAACTCTTCGGTGCGCTGCCCAAGCGGTAGCCACACAAAATTAGCTTG
>JBIIFI010000218.1:0-2593 GCA_044237405.1 Candidatus Nanopelagicales bacterium
TTCATTCACCTGCGCATCGAAACCGCAACTGGCTACACCCAGGAATTTTCGCTGAACTCCGTTAGCTAAAGTCACTAGCCCGTAATCAAGGGCTGTTGCCTTGCCAGTAGCTAAAACATCCAGTGCGGTTTTGATGTCCTTGATACCAAGATATCTTGAGAAATCATTTCCGGTTCCCATCGGAATTACGGCTAATGCAACATTGTCTGGCATTGAGTTCAGCGCAAGATGAACTGTGCCATCACCACCACAAGCGACTAGCGTTAAATCGGAATAATCTCGTTGAAGTTCTGCCAGTTCAATACGGAGTTCAGCAGAGTTAGAGCCCTTTAACGCTATCGCGCCAGATCCTTGTAGGCCTTCGAGCACAGTTTTAGCCTTGCGGGATTTCCAGGCTGTCGGCTTAACAATTAGTGCGAGCACTAATCTAAATCATTCCGTTTGCGGGTTCTCCGACGATCATTAAGTAGTGCAATTCCAACCGCAAGGAAGCTAAGCGCAATCATTGGTATTGCGACAAATGTCATAGCTAGTGGATCACCGTTTGGTGTTGCGACAGCGCCAAAGATAAAACTTCCAAGGATTAGCCAGCGCCACGCAGCGCGCAGTCTTTGCCCACTCAATATTCCAGCCAAATTCAGAGTTAACAAGATAAGGGGTAGCAGAAAACCAATTCCAAAAAACAGCGTTAAATGCAAGAAGAAACTTAAGTAGCTTTCGACGCTGGTTATATTCTCGACATCCGCCGGAGTGAATCCAAACAAGGCGATGAGCATTCGAGGCATTACGTAATAGGCAAGCAGTACGCCACTTACAAAAAGTGGTACCGCGACTGCGGTAAAGGCGTAGGCCCATTTACGTTCATTGCGTTTGAGGCCAGGGGAAATAAATCGCCATAACTGGTAAATCCAGATCGGGCTCGACAGCACTACTGCAGCGGACAACGAAACGCGAAGCTGAAGTGAGAAACCACTAGTAACGCCAGTTAGTGCAAGAGTCGCATTTGAACCTGCAACTTGCACGCTGTCATAGGGCTGACGAATCAATGAAAATATGCTGGGAAACTGATTCCAGATTGCAATTGTGCAAACTAACAGCGCTAATGCACTTCGCACTAACCTGCGTCGCAACTCCCTGAAATGTTCAGCCAGAGTCATAGACCCTAGTTTTTCAGCGCTAGCTGAACTTCTGGTCACAGGCTAGCTCTTGTCGGTGTTACTTGACTCGTCTTTGTTCTTTGCGACTTCGGACTCTGGTTCCATTTCAGACTTGAAGGCTTTTAGTGATTGAGCGACACTTTTAACTGCATCAGGGAGACGCTTTGCGCCAAATAGCACTATCACTAAAAGAATTAATACCGCCCACAGCGCTGGATTTTTAACCATGACAACTCCTATTTGTTGTAGTTACAGGTTACCTCAATACTTGTACGGTATTACGCCCAACCCTTGGCTCGTTCAATTACGCCTTTCACTAGATCCTCGGGCCCGACTGCCCGCATTCTGCCGCCCGAAGCCAAAATCAAGGAAACTAGCCAATCTCGCGAATAAACCTTCAATTCCACTTCAACGGCGTGCCACATGTATTCCTTGAAGCTCAGAATGTCTACCAAATCCAACGTCCCGTAATAAGCCTTATCTAATTCAATCACCCCGATATAGTCACGCGTTGCTTCGGCAACTTCGGTTGGGCTGGGTATCTGCGCTAGTTGCGTTGAAGTTTCTGCAGAAACTATTCGATCTAGTCGAAATGTGCGCCAAGCCTGGGAGTTGCGACACCAAGCTCGCAGATATGTATAGTCATCACGGACGTAGGTTTCAACTGGATCTACTATCCGAGTCGAGACATCATCTTTAGAAATGGCTGCGTAAGCGATCTCTAGTGCGCGATTTTCGGCAATTGCGGTTTGCAAAGTTTCTGCGATCACTTGCGTAACCGGCGCAGCCACAACATTAATTAGACTCTCCGCACTCGGTATTGCACTTTGGATTTTAGTAATCAAGCCCGAAACGATCTTTGGACTCGCCAAACTTGGAAACTGTTCCAGGTAATGCAATCCAGCAATTAGTGATGCTGCTTCAAAACTCGAAAACTTGATTGGACGATCTAGGGCTTTAGCATCCGCTACGAAAATGGATTCGGCATCTTCAAAATCTATGTCAACTAAGCCACCCCCAGATTGCGATGGACCAGTAACAACTAACTGTCCGATCAATTCCAGGGCTCGCTTTTCGGATACCTCAAAGTGATCGGCAATCTCTTGCAGTGACGCACCATTATTTGCTACCAACCAAGGCAGTAACTCAATTAATACCTCTAAGTCACTTGCCATCGTTGTGTGCCTTCAAAGTGGTAACAACAATTCGTGACACCGCATCGTGGAGCGAAGCTGGTTCTAATACCCGGACAACATCACACGAGCCTGCGATCAAACCAACGAGTTGCGAATCATGAAAATAAGGAATCGTTAACTCGTCCCATTCGTCACCTACGGTGCATTCGCTAGCAAGAAGACGAAGGGAGGCACCGAGCCCAGGTCGCACCAACAATTTCGCTTGTAGTGAGCCGTGCTCGCTTTGTTCCCAACTCGAGA
>JBIIFI010000220.1:0-2577 GCA_044237405.1 Candidatus Nanopelagicales bacterium
CGTTCGATTTGAGCTAGCGCAGTATCAAGCGCCTTGTCGCGGTCTGAGGTCTCGCGAGCGGTTGGCTCTTTTGCGGATTTTGCACTTGCCATTTTCTGTCTCCTACTGTGACTTCGATTCGTATCAAAGTGTTGATTTTGATTAGAACCGAAACGTTAGTTGCGACCTACGACAGTTTGCCTTGGATCGGGTCGGCCTGTGTGTCGCGGGGCCCTGTTAACTAGTCCTGGGACTAGCTGGCAGAGATCCGTGCAGGCCTTGCGGTCTTTAGGGGCACTGTTTTGTGCTCGCAGTAGTACATTATCGAACACCTGTTCGAATGACTATTCGACACGCCGAGACGGCAAATTATCGATATTTTGGATGTAAATCAAGGGTTTGATGCACGGCTCGCCAAACCACCTGGGCATCTTGGCCTTGGGCTAGGGCCTGATCCACAGTTAAGCCATCCAAAGCTGGCACATGGAAATCAGCAGCCCAGGACCTGGCATAGCCCGCGCCCAAAGCCTGTTCCATGCGATCCCAAAAGTCAGTCAACCTCATGACAGGTAACCATATCTGATTCTTGCCAACTTGCTAATACCGCGATGGTCTTTCGGCTGCGAAATTATTGCTGCGCAGAAATATCCTGGTATTTTGCGCAACACTTAAGTCATGACGCTGAACTACCAACCAACGATTTGGGAACGTATCGGTGGACCGTGGGCAATAACACTGCGCGCATATTTATGGACTGCCCCGATTGCTGTACTACTGCAGCCCATCATCGAACCTGGATTTTGGGCCGGTGAGAATCCATTGACCTGGATCGCGGTTTGCTTAATCGGCTACCTAACATTTGGCGCGTTTCTATTCCTAGCTAATAGATTCTTGATTCCAAATCGTGAATCCAAACCGGCTTCGATAATCATGGTGTTGTTAATTGCAATCCTCGGTGGAATTATCCGCAGTACCGTCATTGGCATAGCAATTCCGATGTTTGGCCTCACAGGTATCGGAGCTGTGGAACGCATGCCCTTTGGTGCCACGATCACAGTGTTTTGGATAATTACATCTGCGTTGATTATGGATTCGAAGTATCGGTATCGCAAGCAACTAAGCGAATTACTAGTAGAACAGCAATCCAGACTTGAAGTGCAGAAACAATATCTAAACAATTTCACCGGCGTCATTCCAGACTTCGAAAAATCCGAAATTGATCGTGCCAATTACCAGCTCCAAAATGTTTTTCGCGACTTAGCGGTCAAGGCAAGCACATCTGGCGCCAAGTGGGAGTCAGTTGCTCGCCAGGTATACCGAGCAGTAACTGACCTGATTTTTGTAAACCGCCAACCGCGTCGAGTCTCTGAACTTCCTGAATCAGAATTTCTGGCATCACCTAAAGAAGCATTTAGAGTTATTTCGAGAACTCCATTATTTAATATCCCAGCAGTAATTTTGTTTTATGCAACATCCATATTTCTTACTGCTGCCCGGATTGTGCCGATTAAGGAAGCTGCACTTCCATTAACTATTGGACTACTCGTTAACTTACTTATTTTGGTTACAAGCAAGAAGGCAATCCAAAGAAGTAAGCGTGACTCTGCGTTCGGTTACATAAATATGATCTTGATATTAACCTTGCTTGCAATTATTGGTCCAACTTTTTCATATGCTACTTACATTTCAGTATTTGAATTACAAGTTTTTGCGCTCGCTGGAACCTTCATCGAAGTTATCTGGATCGTGGCAACAGGTTTACTTCAGCTCTCCCAGCTAAATCGCCAAAAGATCATCAATCAAGCAACAGTCGAGAACGAATTGCTGCGACTAGAAATTGAATATTGGGAAACTATTTCCCAGCGGGTTGCAAGTGCCGATCACTCGCCAACATTTGCACTTAGCCTTGCGGAATCAGATCTGCGCCAGTTCTTAGAGTTAGATCGACCTGGTGAATGCCAAGGCGCCATTGAGTTTGCTAACTCGCTCACCGCCGAAATTAAAGACATTCGGCAATCTATGGATTTGTTTTCGATTGAAAGTGAATTCGAGCGCATTGTGTCCACTTGGGGTCAAGAAGCCAACATTTTATGGACCGTAGTTGGTGCAGGTAGTTCTGAATTAGTTGCCCGACGCGCAATTGCAGCTATTGAGATTTCGATTTTGAAGTCACTTCGATACGGTCAAGCAAGTTTGATTTCCATTGACTTAGTCGGATCACCTTCTGGCGTTCAAGTAACCATGACCGACAATGGCCAGCCATATGGCAGCACCGGAGCAGCAATTGGAACTGAGATCCTGACGGGGTTAACCGGTGGCACATATCGAGTTAAAAGAGCTGGCGCGCTAACTATCGCCAATGCAACGTTTTCCTGATCAATTAAAAAAGACCCGACGCCCAGCGCCAGGTCTTTTTTAAATAGTTAAGTGATTTAGGCTAAGGCCGCTTCAAGTGTTAGCAACTCATATCCAAATGCTTCAGCAACTGCTGGGTAGGTAACTTTGCCAGCATGGGTGTTTAGTCCAAGTGCTAGCGCCTTGTCGTCCTTAAGTGCCTGCTTCCAACCCTTATTTGCTAGGGCGACTGCGTAAGGCAGG
>JBIIFI010000037.1:0-7063 GCA_044237405.1 Candidatus Nanopelagicales bacterium
TGGTTTTAATTCTCTTGGTTTTTTAGGCCGAGCTTTATTGCGGTCTGGATTGCCGCCTAGTTCAGTTGCGCTGTATGTCGATACTGAAAAAACTGAGTTTGGTGGAGTCGCAAGATCTGGTGCATTTTGATTCGATTCTGCAGTGCCTATGATCTTGCCATCAGGGCCTCTGCGATAAACCGTTGAATCCACCTTGCAATTCTCACTTACTTCCCGAGAAACGCAGATAGGTGACGCGCCACTGCATGTGGGCAAAAAGAAAGTTCAGGCGCCACCGACGGGGGATGCAGTAACACCTGAACTACGACTAAGGTACGAAAAATTCGAATTTCAGGCGAACTAAACGCCCTGTTTCAAGGAAATCTTGACTATACCTATACTTTTGAAAAACTGGCAACGGAAAAATCGCGTAATCTTGGGTTTCTATGAAAAAGTCATTCGCCTACCTCGGCCCTAAAGGAACCTTCACCGAAGCTGCATTCCTTCAGATGCCCATTGCGCAAGGGGCCGAATTAGTCCCAGCAGAATCAGTCCGCGCGGCCTTAAATATGGTCCGTGCTGGTGAGGTATTCGGAGCCTTGGTTCCAATTGAGAATTCAGTCGAGGGATCTGTCGCAACCACATTGGATGAACTCGGCCATGGGGACACCTTAGAAATAATTGATGAAATCGCGATCCCGGTTGAATTTTCCTTGCTGGCAATGCCAGGGAAATTGATTTCAGATATTTCTCGAATTTCCACGCACCCGCATGCGCATGCGCAATGCATAGATTGGCTACAGAAAAACATCCCTGGCGTTCACGTGTTACCTGCCATGTCTACTGCAGCGGCTGCCGAGGAATTGGCAGCAGGCGCAAACTACGACGCAGCAATATGTTCGGTATCCGCTGCTAAGCACTATGGTCTTGAAATTTTGGCCGAAGGAATAGGTGACAGTGATTCCGCTTGGACTCGCTTCATTTTGGTGAGTAAGCCAGGGCATGCGCAAGCCGCAACGGGTAACGACAAAACCACGTTGTCATTGTTCATGCATCGCAATCAACCTGGTGCATTGCTCAAGATTTTGACAGAGTTCGCAGTTCGGGGCGTTGACTTGTCTCGCCTTGAATCTCGACCTACTAAACAGCAACTAGGCGATTACTTTTTCTCGATCGATTGTGTCGGACACATTGATGACGAAAATCTCGGTGCCACACTAATTGAGTTACGCAGAATTTGTGCTGACGTAAAGTTCTTGGGTTCTTATCCGCGACACGATAATGCCAGTGCTGATGGTGCGATTGCTTCGATTCCAGAATCTGATGTTGATCCGCAAACTTGGTTAGAGAATCTGCGCAAGCGCGCTAACTAACTTGCAATAATTCGATCAATAAATATTGCAACCCCATGATCGTCATTAGATGGCACATGTTCGTTTGCTGCAGCTTTAACCCAGTCGTGCGCATTTTCAACCGCAGCCCCGCGACCAGCCCAAGCAATCATCGGCACATCGTTAGGCATGTCTCCTACTGCTGCGACATCAGATGCCTTCAGCCCTTTGCTGGCTGCGAGCTTTGCTAATCCAGTTCCTTTGTTTACGCCAAGTGAACTCATCTCAATCATTAAATCCAAAAAGTTTGAGTGCGTTACGTCAACTATGCCTGCAAGCGCTTTTTGCGCATCAATTAGAAACTGATCTGCATTCTGTTGAATACGATCGCTCGGACGTGCCAATAATTTGACCACAATGTCGGTAGCAAACATGGTCTCAATATCCGTAGCAGGTGGTGTGTTCTTGATTTCCCAACGTGGTCTGTATTTATCGTCCACCAAAAAAGAAACGTCATGTCGATCAAGTTCAACTGCAAATGAAATATCTGGGTCTAGTTCCTGCAGTGCGGCAGCAGCTTGAAGTCCGGCATTAGCGGACAGTAGTTCTGCGTAGACCGTCTCTTGGGTCATCAGGTCCATTAGCAATGCGCCATTGCAAACCAGCGCCAAACCTTCATGGCCCGTCATCTCTGGGATCTGGCGCATCCACCTGGTCGGGCGGCCGGTGACAAATATCGTTTCTAGGCCATTCGCGTGGGCGCGAGCAATAGCCGCAACATTTTCGGGCGAGACCGTGCCACCAGTCTGAAGGAAAGTGCCGTCGAGATCGCTGGCAATTAACCGCGTCATAATCGTTACTCCTTCAATCCGCACTTGCCCTAGTCAGAAGGGCCCAAAACTCGCTAGAGTTTCCAGATACCCGTAACAACCCTACGGGCTTTTGACGAAGGAGCATCATGGCCAAGATCAGCGACGAAGTGCGCACCCACAAATACACCTTGACCGAAGACGAGATGCCCACACAGTGGTACAACATCATTCCCGACCTGCCAGCGCCTCCACCGCCAGCCCTACACCCTGGCACACACCAGCCAGCTGGACCAGAGGATTTCGCGCCGCTATTCCCAATGGAATTGATCATGCAGGAAGTAAGCCAGGAACGATACATCGATATCCCTGGTGGCGTATTAGATGTCTATCGACAATGGCGACCAAGCCCGTTGTTCCGGGCACACCGACTTGAAAAAGCATTAGGAACTCCTGCGCGTATTTACTACAAGTACGAAGGTGTCTCACCTGCAGGTTCACACAAGCCAAACACTGCAGTGCCACAGGCCTACTACAACGCACAAGACGGTATCAAGAAACTTGTTACTGAAACTGGTGCTGGTCAATGGGGAACGGCACTTGCATTTGCTTGCGCACTTTATGACATGGAATGTGAAGTGTTCCAGGTTGGCGCATCATTTGATGCTAAGCCATTTCGCAAATTAATGATCGAGGCATTTGGCGGCACAGTACATCGTTCGCCATCACAGCTAACTGAAGTTGGTCGCATGCTGGCTTCTGATCCAAAGAATCTAAGTGGCTCACTTGGTATTGCGATCTCAGAAGCTGTTGAAGTTGCAGTGAAGGATCCGGGAACACGTTATGCACTTGGCTCAGTTCTTAACCATGTGCTGATGCACCAAACAATCATCGGTGAAGAAGCATTGCTCCAGATGGAAAAAGCTGGCGATACTCCAACTCTTATCGTTGGTTGCACCGGCGGCGGATCAAACTTTGGTGGTTTGTCATTCCCATTCCTGCGCGAAAAAATGGCAGGTAAAATCAATCCGCGCATCTTGGCAGCAGAACCTGCTTCTTGTCCTTCGCTTACTCGTGGTACTTATGCTTACGACTTTGGCGATACTGCAGGCATGACTCCGCTTATGAAGATGCACACTTTGGGTAAGGACTTCATTCCAGATCCAATTCACGCTGGTGGCTTGCGCTATCACGGTATGGCTCCATTGATCTCACACATTTACGAACTTGGATTAATGGACGCGCAAGCTGTGGCGCAAACTGAGTGCTTCAGCGCTGCTGTGCAATTTGCTCGCACCGAGGGAATTGTTCCGGCACCAGAGCCAACACATGCAATTGCAATTGCAATTCAAGAAGCATTGAAGGCGAAGGAAACTGGCGAAGAAACCGTTATCTTGACGGCGCTTTGTGGACACGGTCACTTCGACCTTGCCGCTTATGACGAATTCCTCAATGGCCGCATGGTTGATGAGCTTGTCACGGATGAGCGCTTCGCTGCTGGCGTAGCTAACTTGCCTCAGGTCGCTGGGGTATAACAGAGTTAACTACTAAAGCCCCGCTGGTTTCAGCGGGGCTTTAGTTTTATCAACTCATTTTGTATTCAAACCTCTTACTTAACTTTAAAGTGACTAGCCCCACCTAGATATGGCTGCAAGGCTTTTGGAATTCTTACTGAGCCATCAGCTTCTTGATGATTTTCAAATAGCGCCACGATAGTTCTGGTGACTGCGCACAAGGTTCCATTGAGCGTGGCTATTGGTTCAATGCCATCAGCTCCGCGTGAACGGATCTTTAGTCTGCGAGATTGGAATGTTGTGCAATTGGAAGTCGAAGTAACTTCGCGATAACGCTCTTGCGACGGCACCCAGGCTTCACAATCAAATTTACGAGCCGCACTAGAACCTAAATCTCCAGTTGCAACATCGATTACGCGATATGGGATTTCTAGTGCTTGCAAGAATTCTTCTTCGAAACCTAGTAAGCGCTGATGTTCTGCAACCGCTTCATCAACTGGGCAGAAAGAAAACATTTCTACCTTGTCAAACCAATGCACACGAAAAATGCCACGCGTATCTTTGCCGTGGCTACCAGCTTCACGACGGAAGCAAGGTGAGAACGCTGCGTAGCGCCGCGGTAACTCGCCTTCTAGAATTTCATCCATGTGATATGCCGCTAGCGGGACTTCAGCAGTACCAACTAAGTACAAGTCATCTGCTTCCAGGCGATAAACATTTTCTGCAGCTTGGCCCAAGAATCCAGTGCCTTCCATGGCGGCTGGCTTAACAAGTGCTGGTGGAATCATCGGAATGAAGCCATTTTTTTGCGCAGTATTCATTGCCAGTTGAACGAGTGCTAATTCAAGCATCGCGCCTGGGCCCGTTAAGTAGTAGAAGCGACTGCCACTTACTTTTGCGCCGCGTTCAATATCTATTGCGCCAAGTAATTCACCAAGTTCGACATGGTCGCGCACTGTTATGCCTTCAGCAGCAAAGTTTCGCTTGGTGCCAACTTCCTTGATCACTACGAAATCTTCTTCGCCACCGACCGGAGCTGCTGGGTCAACAACATTTGAAAGTCCCAAAATTAGATCTTCTAATGCCGTGTCCATTTCACGAAGAGAACTTTCGGCAGCTTTGACTTGGTCAGACAGTGTCTTGGTCTGGGCGAGTAAACCTTGCTTTTCGTCACCTGAGGCTTTTGCGACTTGGGCACCAATGGCCTTTTGGCTGGCACGCAAAGTCTCGAATTCACCCACTGCGGTGCGACGATTGGCGTCTGCGGCAAGTACTTGATCCACTAATTCAACGGATTCGCCTCGAGCAGCCTGGGATTTTTTTACAGAATCCGGGTCTTGGCGCATAGCGGCTAAATCGATCATGCCTTAAGCCTAGAGGAATATCTCTGCTAAGAATTCATCTGGGATTTGGTATCAAGTGGCTAATTCCAGATAGCATCAGATCTGCATTTGAATGCCCGCAAGGCAGAGACATGAGGTCGTTCATTGGACATGAACTGGTTGACTCCCAAGGCGCAAGCTCGCTCAGCTGGAGAAAAAGGTTGGGGAAGTTTTGCAATCGAGCCGATCAGCAAAGGCGAAACTGTTGGTAGTTTCGGCGGATGGTCCGTACCTCGCGAAGTCTTGGCGACTTTAGAACTAGAGCGCCAACATCGCGCAATTCAAGTTGATGACGATCAATACTTAGTTTCTCGCGAGGAGCGCGAACCTGGCGATTGCTTTAATCATTCCTGTGAACCAAGTTGTGGACTTATGGGTGCCACTGTTTTGAAAGCACGACGCGATATAGCAGTCGGCGAAGAACTAACATTTGATTACGCAACTTGTGACGACTCCGACTACGACGAGTTTAAGTGTGGCTGTAGCACAGACTCATGTCGTGGCACAGTTACTGGAAAAGATTGGCAACTTCCAGAGCTGCACAAAAAATACAACGGTGAATTCTCACCGTACTTAGCTCGCCGAATTGCTGCCGAGTTCTAATCAGAACTTGAGCCACCATCAGAAGAGCCGCTGGCATCCATTGTCGGTGAATCAAGTGGTGCCACGATGGTGTCGTTTAAGTTAATTGGTTTATCAATTATGGAATCCGTAGTTGCTGCAGTTGTTCCAGCCACCAAAGTGGCATCACCGGAGTTCTTGCTTTCGAGATGTTCGTGATACCTAAGATCTGCGCGATGTAAATCAGAGTCGCGAATCTTTAGCGCCTCAGCAATCGGCAGCACTACTAAGAAAGTGGCCAGTATGTGCATAACGCTCAATGCAAACTTTACGGAAAATGAAACATTGGCCAAAGTTAGTGCGCCATAGACCGAAGTCAGGCCACCACCAAAACCAACGGCCAAAAACCAAATTCGTGGTCCGATAAAAAGTTTCGCAAAACCAACTGCAACCAAAGTTGCAAAAATACCCGCAATGGATGTTGCCACGGTTACGCGCAATAACGAGGCATCGACATAGACAGTGCTTTGGAATGCCTCAGGGACAACTATTTCCCAATTAAAGAGATTGACACAGATCCACAACCAGCCCGCATTTGCACCGGCCGCAAGCGCAGTAGCTCCCAGCCCAGCCAGCCAAATTCGAGATGCTGGTGGTGTGACTTGGCGAACTGGTTTAACTGACATTTTCCACTCCCGTTTAGCGAATCGCTAGTGGCAAAAGCCTACGGCATAGCGCCAGTTTCACTGCTGTGCATTTCTCGCGTAACCTTGCATTTGATCGTTTTGATTAACGATTTTGGCGAGGTGGCAGAGCGGCCGAATGCGGGCGCCTTGAAAGCGTCTGAGGTGTAAAAGCCTCCGGGGGTTCAAATCCCTCCCTCGCCGCAGTAAAAAATGGTAGTCCCCGTGCGGGGCTACCATTTTTTATTTGCGTTTGAAGAGGCAGGGATTTGAGGAAATGTTCTCGCGAATAGCGAGAACATTGGAGTCCCTCCCTCGCGTTGATCGCAGTGGCGATCAACCTGTTTGCGATTGCTCAACACCCGAAGAATAGATTGGGCCTACGCCCCAATCACAGAGGTGTGTACTCCCTCGCGTTGATCGCAGTGGCGATCAACCTGCCAGCATTCCTAGTCTTCGCGCCACAGCGGCCGAGTCAAACAAGTAGGCCCGCCTTCACCGCGATTGATGACATCAGCTTTATAAATGTGAACTTCAATTCCGGCGTCACGAAGTAGTTGGGCAGTAATCGGATTACCCGATGGGATTACGACTACACCTGGGCGGATCGCTAATACGTTGCAAGCAAGCGACATATATTCTTCGTCCGGTACCGAGATGGTTTTGATTCCACGCTTTGCAAGTTCTTGCAACAAAGTAACTGGCGCCTCGCGTTCATACACAACAGCTAAGTCATCACGAATTGGAGAGATAACACTCATTAGGTGTAAACAATATTCTGGACCCATTGCATGTGGCATGTGG
>JBIIFI010000221.1:0-2572 GCA_044237405.1 Candidatus Nanopelagicales bacterium
ACTATATGGAATCACATCACCATCAATTAATGAGATTTCATAAAGCAGTTCGCCGCCAGTCTGATCTGATGCGATTGCTGCGATAGATGTTGGTGAGCTCCAAACGATATCGCGAACCGATGAAATTGACTGCTCAATTCGATGTAAGCCAATGATTCGAGTTACCGCATCATCCCGGAAAATCACACCAACTGCTATCACATCTTCGACACCACTTGATAGAACTAATGCCACTCGGGCACCATCCGAAGCCACTGCGATTTGTTTAACTTGCTCGCCGGTTCCTAGCAACGAAGTATCGATAGTTACATTTCGAATTATGTTGCCATCACTAATCTCGCGTAAGCCTTGGCCAAAATCCGAATAATAGATTCGGCCATCAGGATCCCAGGATGGCCGAGAGATTAGTTCCCCTTGGGCAGCAACTTCAAAAGTCTGGAGGGTTTCATCAAAAACATACATTGATTTCAAGTCACTTGTCACAAGCGCTAACTTTGAGCCGTTGAGATTAGAGCTAGCTGACAACACTGGTGTTGGGGTAACTAATCGTTCACTTTCAACTTGATTCTCAATTGCAAAAATTTTGTCTCCCCGAATTGAATTCAGAGTTATAAAGCTTGGATCCCTAAGCGGTGAAAGATCTTCCCAATCTGCAACTGTCTGCTGTGGCCCAACATTATTTAATGCGAAAGGTTGTCCTGAAACCGTAATCTCAACAGCCGACACGTTAGGTAACACACTTAGCGTCCAGACCAATTGCGCTGATAGCGCTCTTCGAGTTAACTCATCTGCCCCAAGGATCTCTTCTGAAAAATCTACTTGTGCAATGCCATCTGTAACAGGGACTGATCCATAAGTTAAAGATGTGCCTACTGGAAACGCTGAAGTCGCAACGGATGAAATGTACGGAGATGGGCCATCTAACAGTGAGCGCACTAAGGATGTGGCAGCCCCAGCGTTACTCACAGGGACTAGAACAGAATCTGTTATCAGATTAGTTAATGATGCATTGAAGAAATAAATTGGAAAACCTCGAAATGACCGCTTAATGTCACCATTTGAAAGCAGAATTCCGTCATCTAACTTAGAGATTCGCCATTCGCCACTTTGATTCTTCTGCAAATCAAAGTTGCTAGAAATTTTTGAATTCGGTGCCTCGGGCGTGTATCTGCCAAGGTCTGAAATACTCCCCAGCTTGTTTGCTGTTACGGATACCTGCTCGTCCGATGCAAAAACTTCAATCTCATTGCTGTTGTAAATCTCAATCCCAGCCGTGGGATTCCAGGTTGTCGCCGAATCCGGCATTAAGTATTCTTTGGCAATTCCGTAATCGTCAGAAGAATCAGCGCTAGCTTGCAAGAAGCCTCGAACTATTTCCTCTGGGTTATCTCCAGCGCTTGGCGAGCGGGCGATTACTCGAATGAATTGCGATGAACTATCTTCAGTAACCTCGGCGCCATAATAAACTTCGCTTGATTTAGGAATTCCCGCACAACCACTAAGTACCAGAGTTGCAAAAACCAAAGTTGCTAATGTCTTTTTTCTCATGGCGCCCCAACCATAATTGCCGGCTGCGTAATTGGGGCATGTTCGAGGCGCGGTAACGTCAAGACGAACTGCGCACCTTTGTTTAGCTCTCCCCAAACACCAATCTCACCACCATGAAGCGCGGCATCTTCTGCAGAAATAGATAGGCCAAGGCCAGTGCCACCTAAAGTTCTTGGTCGGGCTGGGTCAGCGCGCCAAAACCTGCCGAACACTCGCTCAAGATCTTTGCTATCTATTCCTTGTCCATAATCTCGAACGGAAAGTGAAACGCAAGATTGATTTGTGCCAATTTCGACATCAATTGATTTACCTTCACTATGTTCGATTGCATTTACTACCAAGTTTCTTACGATGCGCGAAACTCGACGAACATCTGCCCGCACTGTTGCACTAGGTACTGTCGTAAATTGAAAAGATGTGCCATGCTCTCTGGCAATTTGCTCGCAATCACTCAGGATTGATTCAGTCAATTCCGATAAATCTACTTCTGCTAACTCCAAAGGTGCGGCGCCAGCATCAATTTTGCTCATCTCAAGCAAATCATTTAAGAGTAAATCAAATCGATCCACTTGATTTCGCAGTAACTCTGCAGATCTTGCCATGTCAGGATCAAATGTGCCACGAGCTTGGTAAATCATTTCACTTGCGATTCTCACGGTAGTCAACGGTGTGCGTAGTTCATGAGAAACATCAGACACAAATTGCTGTTGTAGCTTGGAAAGTGATTCAAGTCTGATGATTTGACTTTGTAAGCTTGATGCCATTTCATTTAACGAGCCCGCCAACCGTGCAATATCATCTTCGCCGCGAACTTGCATGCGTCGATCTAAGTCCCCGGATGCAATTTGGACTGCAATCTCGGCCGCTTCGCGAACGGGATCTGTAATTCTCGAAGTAACAAACCAAGCGATTACCGTGAGGCTAATCAGAAGGATGATTCCAGTTACTGCAACACCTTTGCCGACCAAATCAATGGTCTTTTGTTCTTTGTCGAGTGGAAACAATAAATACAATTCATAAGATC
>JBIIFI010000222.1:0-2570 GCA_044237405.1 Candidatus Nanopelagicales bacterium
AGGTTACATAGAGATAACTGGCCAAGACAATGGATTGGTCTGGACATTTATAGCTGAAGAAGAAGTTGCTCTCTAGTTCGGCATAGCTCCAAGCGATTTACAATTCTCACCTGCAGTGTGCGCTGCCGCGAACAGCGACTGCGCGTAATCAACCAGACCTAGGTTATTCCAATCTGGTCGAGTTCGAAGCTGGGAAAGTAGCCCGGCGCAAAAAGCATCACCGGCACCCGTGGTGTCCACTACGGAAACCCTTTCTGCCTCCACCGGTGCAACTTCCTGACCTTTGTAAAGCCATTGCGCGCCTCTTTCACCACGCTTAATGATTAGGTTTTTAAAATCACCAGTCCAATTCTCTGGCGCCCCTACTGCAAGAGCGGCAAACTCGTCTTCGTTGGCTAAGACCAAGTCAGCTTGGGACAAATAGTTTCGAACTTTTTCAGAACCTGTTTTCTCAATCGGTGAACTAGAGGCTGCGTCAATCACCATTCGCGCATCTGACTTAGTCACACATTCCAATACATCGGTGGCGAACTTGTTTGATTCTGGTCGCATGAATGTGTAGGCACTCATCACGACAATGTCACTATCGTTAATCAGCTCGATGAGTTGGTCATCGACTGACTGGATTAGGTTTGCCCCGAAATCAGGCATCATTGAACGCGCGCCGGTTTCATCAACCAAGATCACGCAGGTGCCAGTTCGTTCATTTGCAATTGTGCGGATGTGAGAATCAGACACACCGAATGCTTGCAGTTGGGTTAGTACCCAGCCGCCCAAAATGTCATCACCTATGGCGGAAACCAGGTTAACTTCCACGCCTAGATGGGCAAGCCAGACCGCGACATTGCAAGTTGATCCGCCCAGCGAAATGGAATTGGTGGCAGTGGTGTCGGTATTTTTCTGTAGTGATTCAGATAGCAGGCTCACTACATCAACATTTACATCACCGATGATGCAAATTCTTGATTTAACCGATGCGGTCATGACTTGGTCGCAGCCACTGCAATCTGGGCAGCCAATTTAGCGTTGGCGTTGATTAAAGTTACATTCACTTCTAATGATTGATTGTTGGTTTGAGTGTGGAACCAATCAAGTAAGAATGGCGTGACGTCTTTTCCAGATATTCCTGCCTTGTCAGCAGCTTCCAAACCTTGCGTCAGTACCCGATCGTGTAATTCCAAATCCAACTGATCTGCAGATGAAACTGGTCGGGCAATAATTACTGCTCCTGGTGCATTAATAGCATCGCGCTGGATTCCAATCGCCGCTGCTTGCACCACAGTGTCTACTCGCCATGGCACGCCAAATCCAGAGTCAGCGCGATAGAAACCTGGGAAGGCATCGGTTCCAAACCCAACGACGGTTACACCTAAGGTCTCGAGGCGCTCAAGGGTTGCTCCAACATCAAGGATTGACTTCACGCCCGCGCAGGTAACTGTGATTGGTGTGCGAGCCAGTGTTACTAAGTCGCCAGATTCGTCATAAGTATCTTGCGCGCCGCGGTGTACCCCACCTAGTCCACCAGTTGCAAAGAACTTAATGCCAGCAAGATGTGCGATATGACTTGTCGCGGAAACCGTGGTTGCGCCATGTCCGCCCGCTGCCAGCACTGGACCTAGATCACGCGTGGAAACTTTCACAACATTGCTATCTGGATCGCCCAAAATCGCCAGCTCATCAGTGGTCAAGCCAACCTTGACTACGCCGTTGATGATTGCGATCGTGGCTGGGATTGCTCCCCCGTCGCGCACACTTTGCTCGATGTCTCCAGCTACTACAACGTTGCGAGGGCTAGGCAGGCCGTGGCTAATGATTGTGGACTCGAGTGCCACCACAGCTTGGCCTGATGCCAAGGCCTTTTGAACTTCTGGGTGAATTGTGAACCGGGATGTATCAATAGCCATGACTAACAGCCTAGGGTGTCTTTAGAGTCTTAATTTATGGAGGTCAAGATGTCTGAATTGAAACTAATCCCAGCTCGCCGTGGTGTAGCTGATCGCATGAAAAAAGGCCAGACACTCAGAGTCATTAATACTCTTGGCTCGCAAGTTGTCGACTTTTGGGCATTTAACGTAGATGACTTAACTGAACCGCTTTCCATGGAGCACACTCACGTTTCACTTGGAAAGATCATTCCACAAGTTGGTGACTCGCTTATGACAAACCAAAGGCGACCTATCTTGTCAATAACTGCTGATACATCTCCTGGAATCCATGACACACTCATGGCTGCCTGCGACATTTATCGTTATCAACTTTTGGGTGCAGACGGATACCACGACAACTGCACAGATAATCTTGGCCAAGCACTTGATGGCATCGGCGTTAAGCGAATTTCTCAGCCCGCACCGTTTAACATCTTTATGAATGTTCCAGTATCTGCTGATGGCAGCACGCTGACTTACGTTCCTGCGGTTGCAGCTCCTGGTGATTACTTAGAGCTTCGCGCCGAGATGGACTGCATCGTTGCGTTCTCTGCTTGCCCACAGGACATGATTCCAATCAACGGCGAAGCCTGCATCGTGCAAGATGCGCACTACACAATCAGTGACTAGTTGGAACCATCACTT
>JBIIFI010000224.1:0-2553 GCA_044237405.1 Candidatus Nanopelagicales bacterium
CAACCATTTGATCTATCCATGCTGATCTTGCTAGCAATCGTTCGGTCAGTTTGGTAGCCAACCAAGACACCGTCCTTGATTAGATTCCATTGTTGGGCAGCTACACCTTCATCATCAAATGCCACGGTTGATAGCCCGTGCTCGGCGGTGCGATCGCCAGTGACATTCATAATTCCTGATCCGTATTGCAGCGATCCAAGTTTGTCGATCGTTGCAAACGAGGTGCCTGCGTAGTTGGCCTCAAAACCTAGCGCGCGATCAAGTTCGGTGGCATGGCCAATTGATTCGTGAATCGTGAGCCATAAATTAGTCGGATCAATTACTAGATCCCAAGCACCGGGGGACACCGAAGGCGACTTAACTTTTTCATCTAGGTATTCAGGGAGTTGGGCGATCTCAGAATCCCAATCCCATCCCGTTCCTGTGAGGTACTCCCAACCTCTGCCAGCTGGAGGCGCACAAGTTCGCATGTCCTCAAATCCACTGTCGCTGACATGTATTGCCGTTAAGGCTGCAGCGATTCGATCGCGCTGCTGAGTAATCTGGTTGCCAGATAGATCCGCATAAAAAGTACGGTCACGACCCATAGAGATATTGCTCTCAATGTGGCTAATTATGGACGCACCAGAAAGTTTGGAATTCCAATCTTGTAAAAACGCAACAATTTCATCATCACTCTTTGCAAAGGCATCAATCTCGATTGGTAGAGTCCAGGTTTGCACGCCATGAACTGGCTCCGGAGCTAGCGTCACTGCCTCGGATGCTACTAGGGAACTTAACTTAGCCATTTGAATAGCGCGGTTAGCTGCATCAATTGCCCCTGGAATTGAGAGATCGGTTGTTGCAGCAAATCCCCAAGCGCCAGAGTGCACAACACGCACACTCATAGCAATACTGGTGTCTGCGCCAATGTTTTCAACTTCGCCATCACGCAGTGACACGCCTCGAGAGTCGTGGACAGCCACTCTAAATTGCACAACTGTTGCTCCCAGTTTCGAAGCAGTATCTAAGGCAATGGATGCCAGTTTCTCCTGGGGTTCAAGAGTGGGAATTACGATCATTTAGGGACAACTTTCTAGGCTCTCTAACCCTAACCATGGATGCTTGCCTTAGACGATAGCCTTATCCCATGTCCAGAATCGTGTTGATAACCGGCGGCAATCGAGGAATTGGTCTTTCGATCGCCAAGAAATTCATTGAATTGGGTGACACCGTAGTGGTTACAAGCCGCAGCGGAGATGCTATCCCGGGAATGAATGTCGTGAAATGCGACGTATCGACTTCAGAAAGTGTTGATGCTGCCTTTACCGAGGTTGAAGCTAAGTTTGGCCCGGTTGAAATCGCAGTAGCAAACGCGGGAATCACGATCGACAAATTATTGGTGCGAATGTCCGATGATGATCTAGATGCCGTGATCAATACGAACTTAACCGGCGCGATACGTGTTGCTCGCCGGGCTTCACGCAGCATGATGCAAGCCCGAAGTGGCCGCATAATCTTTATTTCCAGTGTCGTAGCTCTGACAGGATCAGCTGGACAAGTGAATTATGGAGCCTCTAAAGCAGGGTTAGTTGGGGCAGCTCGCTCACTTGCGCGCGAACATGGCCCGCGTAATGTCACGGTCAACGTTGTCGCGCCAGGGTTTATCGATACCGACATGACTTCAGTGTTAAGCGATGAACGTAAAGCGCAAATAGTTGGAAACATCCCGCTTGGCCGTTATGGCTCAGCTAGTGAAGTGGCTGATGTAGTTGCATTTATCGCATCTGACGACTCGCAATACATCACTGGGGCAGTAATTCCCGTTGATGGCGGACTTGGTATGGGACACTAAAGAGTTATGGGCCTTCTTGACGGTAAAAACATCCTGGTTACAGGCGTACTTACAGATTCATCGATCGCATTTCATGTTGCCCGTCTGGCGCAAGAACAAGGCGCGAATGTAGTTCTTTCCTCCTTTGGTAGGGCTGCCGGGCTAACTAAGCGAATTGCTGGACGGCTACCTAGCGAAGTTCCTATTGTGCAACTGGATGTTACTAATGCGGACGATCTTGCAAATTTAGCTTCCGAAGTAAAAAAGCACGTGCCGTATTTGGATGGCGTTCTTCACTCCATCGCGTATGCCCCTGAGGCCGCACTTGGCGGAAACTTTTTAAATACCGAATGGGACGACGTAAAAGTTGCCCTCGAGATCTCAGCATTTTCCTTAAAGTCACTTGGCATGGCCACTTTGCCGCTCATGGAGGAACGTGGCGGTCAACTGCTTGGTCTTGATTTTGACGCTACCGTGACTTGGCCTTTCTATGACTGGATGGGCGTTTCAAAAGCAGCCCTTGAATCCACTTGCCGTTACTTAGCCCGCGATTTGGGTCCGAAGAATGTTCGCGTTAATTTAATTGCCGCCGGTCCGCTTTACACAACAGCGGCTAAGGGCATCCCAGGCTTTGATGAATTCGGTCCAATGTGGCAACGCCGAGCTCCAATTGGTTGGGATACATCTGATCCAGTACCGACTGCTAAGGCCTGCGTAGCCATGTTCTCGGATTGGTTCCC
>JBIIFI010000223.1:0-2553 GCA_044237405.1 Candidatus Nanopelagicales bacterium
AAATGGTTTCATTATGTAGTCATCGGCGCCAGCATCTAGGCCTACGACTAAATCGAGTTCGGAAGTGCGTGCAGTCAGAATCAGAATTGGCATCTCATACTTTTGAGCACGTAAGTTGCGGCAAACATCTAGGCCATCCATTTTTGGCAAGCCCAGGTCTAGCACGATGATGTCGGGTTGCGTTGTTTTGGCTTTTTCAAGTGCACTAACGCCATCAGTTACCAGTGCAACTGAATAACCGCCGCTCTGCAACGAGCGCACTAATGGACCTGCGATCTCAAGATCGTCTTCGGCCACCAAAATTCGGGTCACAGTTTGCAGTTTAGTGACTTAGTTGGGCTGTGACCGAACTTGCACCACATCTCCCGATGTGACCTCAATTTCTCCTTCAAGCGTTTCAAGCACCAATGCGCCACTCGTTAACACCCGGGCTGCGAATCCCGTAACTATTCGATCATTTGCCAAGGTGACATTTACTTGACTTAACAAAGTGCAGCTAACTTCTTGATATTGGGAAATCCAATCTGATGCCAGACTTTGTAGCGAATTTTCAACTTCATGAATAATGTCTGCGATGAGCGCTTCTCTTGTGACGTAAACCTTCTCTAAAGACAAAGAGGTTGCAAACTCAGTTGGCAGTTCTTCCTGAGTTAAATGCGTATTGATTCCAATTCCAATAACAACATGGTTGCCATGGAGCTGTACCAATATGCCACCGAGTTTCTTGAGCGATTGATCTTGGCTAATTATCATCAAGTCATTTGGCCACTTCAGGCGAACTGAATCACAGACCTTGGCTAAACAGACTTGCGTTGCTATCCCAACGAGTAGCGGAATTGCAGACACTTGGCAGGCAAAGCGCGAAACTGGAATTGCCATACTCAGCGCAATTCCGGCGCCAACCGGACTGGACCATTCGCGTTGCAGTCTCCCCCTACCCGTTATCTGCTCATCGGCTGTAACCGCTAAAACAGCATCGGGACCTGCATTGCCTAATCGCGCTATTGCTACATCATTTGTTGAAGTTACCTGAGCTAAGACATCAATATCGCGCCAAGTTGAGGAAGTCTTGGCTAACTCACTTAATATGAGAGCAGGGTCAAGCGCTGCACGTCCGCGTTTCACATCTTTTATATCCACATCGCTAGGGTAGGCGAAGGACTAGTACGGAGGAACCAGTGAGCGCCGAAAAAGGTCAGAATGCCACCGACATCCATACCACTGCAGGCAAGATTGCAGATTTGGAGCAGCGCCGGCTTGATGCCACGAGCCGTCGATCTGAGGCAGTCGATAAGCAGCACGCCCGAGGCAAACTCACTGCCATGGAGCGCATTGAGCGCCTTTTGGACGATGGTTCATTCCAGCAATTAGATGGGTTAGCTCGCCATCGCTCGCACAACTTTGGCATGGAAAAATCTCGCCCTTATGGCGACGGGGTAATTACTGGTTACGGAACCATTGACGGGCGCCAAGTTTGTGTTTTCGCTCAGGACTTTACAGTTTTCGGCGGTTCACTTGGCGAGGTCTTCGGCGAGAAAATTTGTAAAGTTATGGACCTGGCACTAAAAACTGGTGTGCCTATGATTGGCATAAATGATTCGGGCGGCGCTCGAATTCAAGAAGGTGTAGTTTCCCTTGGCTTGTACGGTGAGATCTTTAAGCGCAATGCGCATGCATCTGGCGTCATTCCGCAAATTTCATTAGTGCTTGGACCCTGCGCAGGTGGTGCGGTTTACTCCCCGGCCCTAACTGACTTCATTGTTATGGTCGATCAAACCTCACACATGTTCATCACTGGACCAGAAGTAATCAAGACTGTCACTGGTGAAGAAGTGGCGTTCGAAGACTTGGGTGGAGCTCGAACTCATAACTCGAAATCTGGTGTTGCGCATTACATGGCGACCGATGAAGACGACGCCCTTGATTATGTAAAAAACTTGCTTTCATTCTTGCCCAGCAACAACATGGATGAGGTTCCATACCTTGATATCGAAGCTGACATGGAAATTTCTGATGCTGATCGTCTGCTCGACACAATTATTCCTGACTCCCCGAATCAGCCTTATGACATGCACAAAGTTATCGAGACCATAGTTGACGATGGTGAATTCCTCGAAACGCAAGCGCTGTTTGCACCGAATATTATTTGTGGTTATGGTCGCGTTGAGGGCCGCCCGGTCGGTGTTGTTGCCAGCCAACCAATGCAATTTGCTGGAACGCTAGACATTGATGCCAGCGAAAAAGCAGCTCGGTTTGTTCGCACCTGTGATGCCTTTAATGTTCCAGTTATAACTCTGGTGGATGTGCCTGGTTTCTTGCCTGGCACAGACCAAGAATGGCAAGGCATCATTCGTCGCGGGGCTAAGTTGCTTTACGCCTACGCGGAAGCAACTGTGCCGCTGGTGACCATTATTACTCGCAAGGCCTACGGCGGCGCTTATGACGTGATGGGTTCCAAGCACTTAGGTGCCGACATCAACTTGGCTTGGCCAAGTGCACAGATCGCGGTCATGGGTGCCCAAGGCGCCGTCAATGTGCTTTACCGCAAGGAAT
>JBIIFI010000225.1:0-2551 GCA_044237405.1 Candidatus Nanopelagicales bacterium
AATGCCAGTTGAGTCTTTAGATCTGCTGGCATAACCGAGGCACTGATTAATTTGGTTCCAGCGGTAAAGCCTTGTCCTCGAAGCAACGATGGGACACCAACAATTTGCGATAAGTCACGATCCAGTTTTTCGGAAGCAACAAATGTACCGCCACCCCGACCTGGCAGTCTGCGAACAATTCCTGTTTCCTCTAGTGCGGAAAGTGCAAGCCGCAGCGTAGACCGACTAACTTGATACTCAGATGCGAGTTCACGCTCGGCAATTAACTTTTGTCCTGGGCGTAGTTGACCAGTTGAAATCTGTCCCAAAATACGTTGGCGCACATCTTCGGCAGTGCGACCTAAATCGTTTTCGTTCACAGGACAACAGTAACTGCGTACTCGCTACATTGCTTCAAGCGCTGCAAGTGACTCTGGCAAGATTTGGCCGCCATCAATTACCAGTGCTTGTCCAGTTACATATGCCGCCTCTTTTGTTGCGAAAAAGAGTGCTGCGTTGCCAATGTCGTCAACTTCACCGAGTCGACCCTGTGGAACAGAAGCTTCCATTGCTTTTCGATATTCTGGGCCCATGTCTGCTAAACCTTCAGTTGCAATATTTCCTGGCAATACCGCATTGACCGTGATTCCTTTTGGTGCCAGTTCAATTGCAGCAGTTCGCATAAATCCAAGTTGCGCTGCTTTACTCGCTCCATAGTGTGACCAGCCTGGGAAGCCAGTAACTGGACCGGTAATCGACGAAGTCAAAACGATTCGTCCGTGACCTGATTTTTCTAAAGCAGGCAAGCAAGCCTGGACGGATAGCATTGTGCCTTTTACATTTGTTCCAAACACTAAGTCCATATCAGCCTCAGACATGGTTGCTAATTTTGAATCTGGGAATATCCCAGCATTCGCACAAAGCACATCAATGCCACCATTGCGCTCGATGGCAGTTGCTGCGACTCGATCGCAGTCAGACTTGCTGCTTACCTCGGCAATTAAATAGGTCACTGTGCCGCCACCTAACCCAGTCAGTTCTGCGCAGGCAGACTTTGCACTGGCTTCATCTCGACCAGTGATCAATACATTCGCTCCTGCTTTAGCAAAAACTCTGGCGATTCCTTTACCAATTCCTTTAGTACCGCCAGTGACAACGACTGAGTATCCGGATACTGATGTGAACATTTGCACTCCCAATTTAGGTTTTTCGAGTTACCGAAAAGTATCTCAATTATCCGAACTTAGACAAGTAGTTTTCGGCTAATTCACAACTTACTTTGGTGAAATTTGCACCCATTTCTTTGCCGGTGTCCGTGTCTTGATGCGACCCTACCCAGGCCACTAGTAAGAGTCTCCGAAACATTATGAAAGTTGGAAGTTCAGCTTCCTCTTCCTTACCAAGAGGCGCAACGCCCCTATATCCTTCAACCCAAGATGCAGTCATGTCTGGAACAAGTGGGTGATCCTCGATAAAGGAAACAGATGATCCAAGGTCGTACATAAACCAGCTAAGGCCACAGTCATCAAAGTCAATTACTGTTACATCGCTGCCCGCAACTAACAAATTAGCTAGCCTCATGTCAGCATGAACTAATCCAAATCGATCTTTGCCTTTACCATAGCGTTCTAGTCGAGATTTAAGGGTGTCTGAAAGTCTGCCAAGAATTTCAAGTTCAGTTGATCCCATGGCAAGTCCGTCACGCCAAGATCCCCAGTGACCATTTGGACCAAGTGCAGTTTCGTAGTCCCAAGTAAATCGAGAGAAGTTACTTGGGCGCTTCCATTGCTTTGATTGATCATGCAACCGCGCAGTTATCGCACCTAAAGTTTTGAAATCATCAACCATGCGATCTTCGGTTGGTTCAACGCCGGGCATAAATTCAAACATGACAGCATGGCGCTCTTCGCCTGTGGAATCTTGCGCAAGGATGATTTGCTCACCAGATCCAGCTGGCAAAATTGCTGGAGTTCTAACTAATTGAATTTCACGCAACGACTGAACCCAGTCGAGCTCACTTTGAATGGCCTGCTTCGAGTGGTAAAACGGCCGGTGAATTCGCAGGATCGTATCTAGACCCGTGGTGCTATCAGTGACCTTGAAAGTTGCATTCTCGGAAAGATTTAGTAGCGAAATCTTGGAATCTTGCGGATATCCAAATTTCTTAACTGCATCAACAGCAAACTCATGCAACTTTGAGGGTTCGTTTGAATAGCCACTCATTATCTCTCCTATCGACATCTTTATTTTGGCTTAGTTACCAATATGTTTTGTCACTTTTGGGGAAGAAAATGCTTAGCCTTGATCTCGTCCAACCACAGACTCAAGCGCCTGCGTGATTGCATCGCGTGCCTTCGTGACACTTTCTGTTGAGCCACTCATGTAAACCCGGCCAGCAGCGCCAATCATTTGAACGTCAACTAGCGTCACATCTGGAGCTACTTTTTCTGCTTCATTAGCGGCCACAGTTGCGAACAATGCTGGCGTCATTTCATAAACCAACAGTGATTCACCTGGCATAACCATTGATGCTTGACGATTTCGATTCAGAATAATCGCATGCTGATCGGTT
>JBIIFI010000226.1:0-2536 GCA_044237405.1 Candidatus Nanopelagicales bacterium
CGGTGTAGATAACAATCTTTTCGCCATTGCCCTCAGCAGTCCAAAGTCGCTTAGCCGGGCGACCAGAATTCTTTTCAATAACTGAGTTTGCACTCGTCAGGATGTTTTGCGTGGATCGATAATTTTGCTCAAGCACTACCGTTTTGGCATCAGAGTAATCTCGCTCAAACTCAACTATGTTTCTGATGTTTGCGCCTCGAAAAGCATAGATACTCTGGTCGGCATCTCCGACAACACAGAGCTCGGCAGGCAGAAGTCCTTGGCCGTTGCTTTGAACTAGTTCGCGAATCAAAATATACTGTGCGTGATTGGTGTCTTGATACTCGTCTACCAAAACATGTCTAAACTTTCGACGATAGTGTTCAGCAACATCTGGGAAAGCCTGTAACAAGGCAACCGTGTGGCCGATTAAATCATCAAAGTCAACAGCGCTGGCGAGCATAAGTCTGCGTTGATACTCGCCATAAGCTTGTGCCACAGTTTGTTCCTGCGCAGTTACCGCCTTACTCACAGCATCTTCGTAGTCAATCAGTTCATTCTTTAAATTACTGATCTGATTCAAGAGATATTTGGGGCTGTAGGACTTTGGATCAATTCCTAAATCTTTCGATACCAGGGTGAGCATGCGGACTGAGTCTTGCGTATCGTAAATCGTAAATGAAGTCTTTAAATTAAGGCGCTTCGCTTCATTGCGCAAAATCCGAACACATGCAGAGTGAAATGTCGAAACCCACATTGTTTTGGCTTTTGGGCCAACCATGTGAGCCACACGCTCTTTCATTTCATTGGCTGCTTTATTTGTAAATGTGATGGCCAAGATTTCACTTGGGGCTACATTTCGTTCAGCCAAAAGATAAGCGATGCGACGTGTTAAAACTCTGGTTTTGCCCGATCCAGCGCCAGCAACAACTAGTAGCGGCGAACCAGCATGAGTTACAGCTTGTCGCTGTGGCTCATTTAGGTCATCGAGAAGTTGAGAAGGCACACGGACAGTCTATGTAAGTACCCTGACGGGAACTGGCTTGGCATAAACGAAATAGAGTGGTCGTCGTGGCCAATGAACAAAATGATCCAATCGAAATTCCAAAAGGCGTAACTAGGGCCTTGGCAGTAACTGCGCACCCCGATGATGTGGACTTCGGTGCCGGTGGAACTGTTATGGCACTTATTAAAGCTGGTGTGCAAGTGACATTTTGCATTTGCACAGATGGTGACGCCGGTGGCTTTGATGATTCAACTGATCGCTCGGAAATCCCTGCGATCCGACGGGCAGAACAGACTTCTGCGGCTGCAGTTTATGGCGTAACCGACGTGCGATTCCTGGGTTACCAAGATGGATATCTTGCCCCAAATCATGATTTACAGCGAGACATTGTGCGAGTAATGCGCCAAGTGCAGCCGCAATTAGTTATTACTCAGTCTCCGGAGCGTAACTGGGATCGCCTTCCTTCCAGTCATCCCGATCACATGGCTGCCGGTGAAGCTACCGCACGCGCGCTTTATCCAGCAGTGCGAAATCCGTACGCTTTTCCTGAGTTACGAACTGATGAAGGGTTAGAAGCCTGGACCGTTAACTGGCTGTGGCTGCAAGGGCACGTTGAACCAAACCACTGGATCGACACCACAGAATTCTTCAGTCGCAAAGTCACGGCCCTAGAAGCACATGCCAGCCAGACTTCACACATGGAAGATCTCGAAGGAATGCTTCGTAGTTGGGGTGAAATGCAGGCGCAAGCAGCCGGATTTGAATCCGGTCGCTTAGCTGAAGGATTCCGGCAAATTAAACTGCCAGATTAAAGTGCGTAGGCAATAACAATGTTCGTTACCGTCAATGCACCAATTAGCGCCCAGTAAAGCTTTTGCTCCGACTTACGCTTACCGATTGAGTACATTGCGATAATTGCGATCGCAATGATTAGCTTTATAGCAATCTTGGTGTGATCAACTACATAATCGCTATCTAGCGAGCCAGACTCATGTAAGCCAACAAGCAAAATGCCCGTTAATAGCTGAGCGCTAGATCCATGAAGCATTGCCACATTAACGCCAAAGGTTTTCTTCGCAAGTTCTTTCAAGAAGCCAAATCCAATTGCGACAATTCCAACGAAGTGAAGAACTACTAAGAGCGTATAAACGATGTCCATAGCCTCACAATACGCTTATGCGCGTTCCAAAAAGTGAATATTTAGAAATGGGATTGCTGGTGTCCAAACAGTACTTATTACTTATTGTGAATGGGAATTTCGGCTACGCCTTATTCCCATTCAATAGTGCCCGGAGGCTTGCTTGTTACATCCAGCACTACGCGGTTTACTTCGCGAACTTCGTTAGTTATGCGATTTGAAAGCTTGCTTGTTACATCCAGCACTACGCGGTTTACTTCGCGAACTTCGTTAGTTATGCGATTTGAAATCTTTGCAAGTACGTCATAAGGCAACCGAGTCCAGTCTGCTGTCATCGCATCCTCACTTGATACTGGACGCAGCACAATGGGATGCCCATAAGTGCGGCCATCGCCTTGCACGCCAACACTTCG
>JBIIFI010000076.1:0-5008 GCA_044237405.1 Candidatus Nanopelagicales bacterium
ATTTAGTTGGTCGCACCCGCTAGCAGCTCCCCAGACTAGTTTGGCCAATTCGGCGCGCCTAGCCTCCTAAGGCAAAGCGCTGGCTAACGGAAATCCAAACATCAAGTAACGAGCTTGCGGCGCCAGTATCTAACGCGCCATACGCAACTGGGAGCGCGCGCGCGATTCGGTCGATCACTGAGTCTGTGACTGGGCCAAATCTAGCCGCTCCCTTAGCGGCGTCGTATGCAACCATGGTGGCGGCGGCATTTAGTGCGACGACATCTCGAATGGCTCCGAAATTGCCATCGCTGCGCCCGCTAATAATTTCGCGCACAACTTGGGCGTTGTAAATAGCATCTCCACCGCGCAGTTGTTCGATTGTTGCTGGCGCTAAGCCAAGAGATTGCGGCGTAAGGGTGTACTCAAGTAGCTGACCAGATGTTACGTCCCAAATTTGAGTTGGCGCTGAAGTTGAGAGTTCATCTAAGCCATCAGTGCTGCGAACAATTATCGACTTAAACCCACGGTCAAGTTGCACTTGAGCTAGCACTGGAGCTAATCGCAAATCAGCACACCCAAGTAATGAAGCTGCAGGTTGCCCTGGGTTAGAAAGTGGTCCCAGAACATTAAAGACAGTGGGAATGCCTAATTCTTTACGCACCGCACCGGCATACTTCATTGCCGGATGATGTGCAGGTGCGAAACAAAAAGCGATACCGGCATCCGCAACACACGAACTCAACAAAGTAGTCGGCATGTTGATTGCAACACCCAGCGCTTCCAAAACATCTGCCGTGCCTGCTTTAGAAGAAATCGCGCGGTTGCCATGCTTAAGCACGGGGATTCCGGCACCTGCCACCGTAAGCGCCGCCATAGTCGAGATGTTCACAGTATGTGCACCGTCGCCACCGGTTCCAACAACGTCAACAGCTATTCGATCAAGATTTACTTCGATGGCATTTGCCAGCATGGCTTTAACCATGCCGCTAACTTCTGTGACGGATTCGCCTTTTACGCGCAACCCCACAACAAGCCCAGCTATGTGTGAATCAGATGCAGTGCCTGACATCATTTCATTCATAGCCCAGTAGGCCTGATCAAAAGAAAGGTCAGTTCCGGAAACTACCGTCCCTAAAATTTCTTTCCAATTATTGGAAGTCATCGCACGTTTGCTGGCCGGCTATCGAGATACAGCTTGGTCGGCAGTTAGCAAATCAACTGCAGCGGTAACTAGAGCTCGGGGATCAATTGGATGAGCAACCACTGCATCAGCTTTCGACCACGTCGCCAACCATCTGTCGTCAAGGCGGCCAACAAGGACTAAAACTGGTGGACAATTGAAAATTTCATCCTTTAATTGGCGACATAGTCCCATGCCACCCGAAGGTGTGGCTTCGCCGTCTAAAATCAGCAAATCGAAAGGGCGCTTATCTACCGCAGCAAGCACCGCAGGCTGTGTGGCGCATTCGAGAATCTCGACTTCACCGAAGCTCAGTGAGGGCCTGCGGCCTAAGCCCATCCGGACGCTAGCCCGCACTGCGGAATCGTCACTGTAAACGAGCACTTTAAGCGTGGATGCGGATGTTGACACCCCAAAAGAGTATCTGACGGGTGTGCTCCGTAGGTAATTCGAGGTGGCAAACGAGCCCAATGATGGCGTAGGTCACATCCGCCTAAAAACTGGCATCCTGCGGGGAATTTGCCCTAACAGTTGGGTAAACTCGGGAGCGTGAGTACCTCTACTGCCATCCGAGTCCCCAGCCAAGCCGAGCGCCCAAATATGGTGTCGATCGGCACCATTGTTTGGCTTTCCAGCGAGTTAATGTTCTTTGCTGCGCTATTTGCGATGTATTTCACCTTGCGCTCAGTAAACCCAGAACTTTGGGCCGAAGAGGTAGAGCTCTTAAACATCCCGTTTTCCTCGGTAAACACCACGGTCCTAGTTTTGTCATCAGTAACTTGCCAGCTTGGCGTATTTGCTGCCGAGCGCGGCGATGTAAAGGGTCTGCGGAAGTGGTTTGTAATTACTTTCCTAATGGGCTTCTACTTCGTTGCGGGACAAGTTTACGAATATGCGATTTTGGTACATGAAGGGCTCACGCTTTCATCATCGGCGTATGGATCTGCGTTTTACTTAACAACTGGATTTCACGGCCTGCACGTAACCGGTGGATTGATTGCATTCTTATTTGTTTTAGCGCGAACCTATGCGACCAAGAATTACTCACATAAGCAAGCGACAACAGCGATAGTGGTTTCTTACTACTGGCACTTTGTTGATGTTGTTTGGATCGCACTCTTTGCGACGATTTACCTAATCAAGTAACCGAAAAATAAATTTTTATATCCAAAAAGACTAGAAGAGGAAAACTGTGGCACTAAGTCGGAGACATCCAGCAGCACTGTTCGCAGTGTTAGCCGTTGGGCTAGGCACTACCGGTGTGGCTTATGCCGCAGTGAATTCTCATACTGCCCCTAAGGCAGCAGTAAAAACTGAGACTCAGGTAGAGCAAGGTAAGCAGCTATTCCTAGAAGGTTGTTCCTCATGCCACGGCCTTGCCGCACAAGGAGCATCAGATGGGCCATCGCTAATCGGCGTAGGTTCTGCCGCCGTAGATTTCCAGGTTTCCACTGGGCGCATGCCACTTGCAGCCCCCGGCGTACAAGCCATGCCAAAGATGCCGTCCTATAACGAAATCGAGACTGCTGCATTGGCAGCTTTTGTCGCAACCTTGGCTCCTGGTCCGGCAATTCCAACTGAAGAGATGCTTGACACTACGGATGCCGAAGTGGCACTTGGTGGCGAGTTATTCCGCACGAACTGTGCGCAGTGTCATGGAGCCAATGGTGTTGGTGGCGCACTTTCCCAAGGACGGGTAGCACCAAGCCTTATGGGTTCTGACCCAAAAATTATCTACGAAGCGATGGTTTCTGGACCCCAGTCAATGCCAGTATTCGCAGATACCACTTTGAGTATTGAAGATAAGCAAGGAATCATTCGTTATATCCAAGAACTTCAGAAGAATGAAAGTCCAGGTGGGTTTAGCCTTGGGCGCCTGGGTCCGGTAACTGAAGGTCTATTTATCTTTATTGTCGGTTTAGGTGCACTAATAATTGCTGCGGTATGGATTGGAGCTAAGGCAAAATAATGAATGAGCTCGAGCACCCAACTGGTGATCCCTACGGCGCCAAGAATGGCAAAGATTTAGTCAGCGGCATTTCGGTATTTCCAATGGAGCCACATGTCCCCCGCAAGGCAGACATCGATCCAAAAGCGGCCCGTCGAGCTGAGCGCCAAGTTGCAACCATGTTTAGCTTGTCATCACTTCTGATCATTGTTTTCGTTGTTGCTTTTGTAAAAATTCCAAGCACTACTTTGATTACAATTCCAATCATTGGTGTAGTTAATGCTAATCACATTGCAATTGGCTTTACCTTTGGACTCTCAATTCTTCTTATTGGAATTGGCGCAATTCACTGGGCAAAGAAGTTAATGCCAGATGAAGAAGTAATCCAGGCTCGGCATGCGCTTACTTCTCCAGATGAAGAGCGCAAAGAAGTTGAATCAAGTTTTAAGCGTGGCGCCGCAGAGTCCGGTTTCCGGGAGCGCAAAATTATTCGTCGATCTTTGCTTGGAGCACTGGCGCTGTTTCCAGTTCCATTGGTAGTGCTGTTGCGCGACCTTGGGCCAATGCCAGGAACTCGCCTTCGCGAAACCATTTGGGACGAAGGCATCCACTTGGTAACAGATGCAACTTACAAAAAAATCAAGGCATCCGACATTCCAATTGGTGGCCTAATCAACGCAGTTCCTGAGAATTTGCTTGAAATTGAACATGAAGAAGAAAACCTTAATCAGCGTGGCAAGGCCTCAATCATTGTGGTTCGGATGGATCCAGCAGACATAATCTCGCAACAGGGTCAGGACTGGGATTATCAGGGCGTTTTGGCGTTTTCTAAGATTTGCACGCACCTAGGGTGTCCAACATCACTTTACCAACAGCGCACTCACCACTTGCTGTGTCCGTGCCATCAGTCTACCTTTGACTTATCTGACTCGGGCAATGTGGTTTTCGGACCAGCTGCACGTCGCATGCCACAACTTGCGATCACAGTAGACGCCGAGGGTTACTTAGTTGCCCAAAGTGGATTTGATCAACCAGTAGGACCTAGTTTCTGGGAGCGCGGATGAGCACCACCGAAGAATCAATTCAGGCACCGGCCCAAGCAAAGCCAGCAACTAAAGGCGGCGCTGTAGCGGCATATGTAGATGATCGCTTAGCTTCAGCGAACTTCACTAAGCGCTTGCTCGATAAAGTTTTCCCTGACCACTGGTCATTCATGCTGGGTGAAATTGCACTTTATAGCTTCATTATCTTGTTGCTCTCTGGCACTTACCTGACCTTATGGTTCAACCCATCAATGACCGAAATCATTTACAACGGATCATATGTTCCGCTCAAGGGCGTAAAGATGTCCGAGGCGTATTCGTCCACATTGGCGATCTCCTTTGATGTGCGTGGCGGCTTATTGATGCGTCAGATCCACCACTGGGCTGCACTTTTCTTCGTTGCTGCTGTATCAGTTCACTTACTTCGAGTGTTTTTCACTGGCGCGTTCCGCAAGCCCCGCGAAATCAACTGGGTGATTGGCACGCTATTACTAGTGCTCGCACTTCTTGAAGGATTCGCTGGATACTCGCTACCAGATGACTTGCTTTCAGGCACAGGATTACGCATCGCACAAGGAATCATCCAAGCGATTCCCCTAGTTGGAACTTACGTAGCTATGTTCCTATTCGGTGGCGAATTCCCTGGCACGGACTTTATGCCACGCCTTTACTCAATTCACATTTTGTTGATTCCAGGAATTCTTTTGGGCTTAATCACAGTTCACTTGATTATGGTGTTCTACCAAAAGCACACCCAGTTCCCTGGACCAGGTCGCACTGAAAGTAACGTCGTGGGCTTCCGCTTATTCCCAATTTACATGGCAAAAGCTGGCGGTTTCTTCTTCGTAGTATTTG
>JBIIFI010000088.1:0-4798 GCA_044237405.1 Candidatus Nanopelagicales bacterium
ATCACAGTGCTTATCTCTGCACTAGTGACCATTAACCCAGTTTGGCTCTACGGACCGTATACGCCATCGCAAGTAACTGCTGGCTCACAGCCAGACTGGTACATCGGTTGGCTTGATGGCGCAGTTCGACTAACTCCTAACTGGGAATCAAATATCCTGGGTCATACCCTCAGTTGGAATATTTTGATCCCTGCGTTAATCGTTCCGGGAATCATGTTCACTCTGCTTGGCCTTTACCCGTGGATTGAAGCTTGGGCTACCGGCGACAAGCGCGAACATCATTTACTGGATCGCCCGCGCAATGCTCCAACCAGAACCGGACTAGGCGTAATGTCATTGGTTTTCTATATGATTCTGGTGATCTCTGGCGGTAACGATGTTATCGCCATGGCATTTAATCTCTCAATTAACCAGATCACTTGGGGCTTCCGAGTGCTGCTCTTTGTAGCACCACCGCTTGCATTTGTGATTACAAAACGCATTTGCCTCGGTCTGCAGCGAAGTGACAACAACAAGTTGCTTCATGGCTATGAAACTGGGCGGATTCTGCGCTTACCAAGTGGGGAATTCCTGGAAATCCACGAACCAATTGGTGAAGCTGAGCGCGCAAAGTTGCTTGCAAAGGCCGACGTGATTCCACTTGAGATACCTTCAGTGGTGGATGAAAACGGAGTTCGTAATCCTAAGGCCGCTAAGTCCATAGCCCGGGCTAAGTTATCGCAATGGTTCTACTCTGATGTCATTCCAACACCAACAGATGAAGAATTACTGGAAGCAGCTCATCATGCTGAACATGAGTTGCATCAAGCTCAGTCACATTTGAAGGAAATCGAAAGTCACTAAACCTAACGTTTAAAAACCCCGCCCAGCGAAGTTGGGTGGGGTTTTTAATTGCCGTTTAAGGTATGACGTCTTTCGGCAGCTAGTGCCTGGGCCATTGGATCTAGGAATGGGCGCAGCAGACCAACCGCACTCTGGAGCACCACATCTGCAAGTTCTGGATTTCGAGCTAAAGCTGGTCCGTGCATGTAGGTGCCGAAAACATTGCCGTGCCATACACCTTCAACCTGATTGAATCCATTTCCATTGCCACTTATTACAGATCCAAGTGGTGGCATTTCCGAACCTAATTCGGTAAGCCCCTGATGGTTTTCGAAACCAGTTAGTACCGGCAATCCCCCACGTAGCGGTTGCACCACTAACTCACCTACGCTGCGTGGCGCACTGGTATAAACCGTGTCAGCGTCAACTAGCCCGAGCCCACTCAATTTGCCATCAACTGAGTCCAGTGAAGTTCCGATGATTTGAAAACCCGCGCAGACTGCAAAAACGGTGGCACCACCGGCTGCGGCATAATTCAATCCGCCGTCTTGGCGCAGCATTTCTAGTGCTGCCAATTGTGGTCCATCCTCGCCCCCGCCAAGTAGGTATATGTCGCCATTTCGCGGAACGGCTTGCCCAGGTGCAACTTCAATTAGTTCTACCTCGAGATCGCGTGCTTTAGCGCGGTGAATCAACACTTCTGCATTGCCTTGATCTCCGTAGGTGCCAAGCAGGTCGTGGTAGAGCCTGATTATCGAAAGCGTCATGCGTGCCCGCCTTGCGTGGCTGATATGCCGAGTGCCTGGGCAGTTAGATCTTGGAATGCCGTGTAACTAGCGATTGCTTGAACTTTCGGATTTTGGCAAGCGGTTACCGCAGCTGAAAAATCCTCGGCTAACGAAACATAAATACCTTGAACACTAAGCCGATAAGCAATGTCTAATTTTCGATCTCCAGTGCAAACCACTTGCTTGCCCAGCAAACTGGAATAATCAATGTCCCAAAGCCATGAAGTATCGCGGCCATCTATTCCCCTAGCATTAACGGAAAGAATTACGCTTTGGTGTGTTATCTGAGTTAAAGCTTCTCGCCAACTCTCTGGATTCTTTGCTAAGTGAGTTGGAATCGTGCGACCAGAAATATCAAATTCTGTGATTCGATCTGGAGAATTTGCAATTATCTCTTGAGACTCGAGGGCATCAATTTCAGCACCCATCAACCTTGCTGCCTCAATGACTAAAGTGCTATTGCGCTCTGGCCCGCGCAACCTCTTATCGCCTCTAACATCTGGCAAGTGGGAGCCTAATCCGCAGCCACACTTATAGTCCCCCGCGGTCCAGTTCAGGATAGCGGCACATTGCGGACAGGTAGCGGCGTCAGGATGTCGGCGGCCTCCAAAGGAAACCCGAATTACATGACCTGCTTGCGCGACTGCATATTCCAAGAATGGATCATCTCGATCAATTACCAAACTGACATTATCTGCGACAAAAGTATCTCGCCAAAGTTGGGAAACTTTCCGCACTTCCCCCGTTCGATGTAATTGATCTCGAGAAAGATTTAAAAGTACGATCACTTTTGGATTCGTCAGCCGGTAAACCAGAGGCAAATACATCTCGTCGACTTCCAAAACCGCAAATCTATTTCTAGGATTACTGGCTAATGCCGCCACAATACCTGCTGGCATGTTTGCGCCTGAGTTACTTGTACTTACCCCCTCATAGGCAAACTGCTGCAAAATGTTCACTAAGTTGGCAGTAGATGTGGTCTTGCCATTAGTGCCGCTCACTAAAACTATGTCTCGCCCTAGTGCAAGCTTTGAAATTGCATTCTTATCCAGCGCGAGAATCACGCGTCCTGTGACTGTGTCGCCACGACCACGTTTAAGTACTCGGGATGCCAGGCCACACATGTACCCAATTGAACAAGCAATGTCGAGCCGAAGTGAGTTGGTCACAAGAAGTGCCCGCGGTAACTTACTTTACGAATTCGCCGCGGTAGTACTCGAAGATTAAGCCATAAATAGCCATCATGATTGCAAACAATCCGAAGACCATCATCCAACGAGCAAACACAAAACCAAGGACGAAAATGGCAACTGCTAACCCGATAGCAAATGGCCACCAAGAGTATGGCGAGAAAAATCCATAATCCGGATCGATGTCCGAAATAAGAGCTAGCTCATTATCCTCTGGCAACGGGCCGACTCGCTTGGCAGTGAAAAGCACGTAGAACGAAATCAGGAAGGCCAGGCCGCCAGTGAGCGCCAGCGCGGTGGTGCCAACAACGTCGCCACTCATGAACCAATAAATGATTGCTAGACCAACGTATACAACAGTCCCGAATCCAAATAACTTGCCACCAACAATCATGGTTTAGTGACCTTTCCCTTGCGCGCCGCCAGCTGCGGTTTCGAATGCTTGGCTACGATCTCCGTGCTCCATAGCAGCAACTTCTGGATGATGTAAATCAAATGCTGGACGCTCACTTCGGATTCGTGGAATCTCTACGAAATTGTGACGAGGCGGTGGGCACGAGGTCGCCCACTCAAGAGATGCGCCCCAGCCCCACGGATCATCGCAATTAACCATAGGTGCGTACTTGTGAGTCTTATAGATATTCCACAAGAATACAAAGGTTGACGCGCCCAGAACTATCGATCCGACTGTCGAGACCATATTCAAAGTCGTGAATCCGTCGCTCGCCAAATAGTCGGCATAACGACGCGGCATACCCTCAACGCCTAGCCAATGCTGAACTAAGAATGTTATGTGGAAGCCAAAAAATACTAACCAGAAATGCAGCTTGCCCAACCGCTCATCCAGCATTTTTCCAGTGAACTTAGGCCACCAGAAATAGAATCCGGCGAACATTGCAAACACCACGGTACCGAATACCACGTAATGGAAATGTGCTACCACGAAATAGGAATCACTTACATGGAAATCAAGCGGTGGTGCAGCCAGAATAATTCCAGTTAGTCCGCCGAATAAGAATGTGGTTAGGAATCCGATGGTCCAGAGCATTGGCGTCTCGAAACTTACAGACCCACCCCACATCGTGCCAATCCAGTTGAAGAATTTAACACCCGTAGGAACCGCAATGAGCATGGTCGTAAACGCAAAGAACGGCAGATTTACTGCACCTGTTACGTACATGTGGTGTGCCCAAACTGCAACCGAAAGTCCCGCAATTGCAATAGTTGCAAACACAAGTCCTTTGTAACCAAAGATTGGCTTACGGCTAAAGACTGGCAAAATCTCAGTTGCGATTCCAAAGAATGGCAGCGCCAAAATATAGACTTCGGGATGGCCAAAGAACCAGAACAAGTGCTGCCACAAAATCGCACCACCATTTGAAGCATCGAACACAACTGATCCAAACTTTCGATCAGATTCAAGCATTAGCATCGCAGCGGCTAGTACCGGGAATGCCATTAACACAAGAACGCTAGTTAGCAGCACGTTCCAAGTAAAAATTGGCATCCGGAACATGGTCATGCCCGGTGCGCGCATTGTGAAAATGGTCGTAATGAAGTTAACTGCGCCCAGGATGCTTGCCATACCTGACATCGTTAGGCCAAGAATCCATAAATCTGATCCCACGTTTGGTGAGTTAATAACATTTGAAAGTGGTGCGTAAGCAAACCAACCAAACCCAGCAGCGCCGCCAGGGGTCAAGAAACCTAACATTACGATGATGCCGCCGAATAGATAAAGCCAGTAGCTGATCATATTTAGACGCGGGAACGACACATCTGGAGAGCCGATTTGTAGCGGCATAATCGCGTTGGCAAAACCGGCGAATAGCGAAGTAGCGAACAAGAACAACATTAAAGTTCCGTGCATTGTGAATAACTGGTTGTATTGCTCGTTGCTCACAAATTGTAAGCCAGGGCGAGTTAACTCAGCTCGCATGATGAGTGCCATCAAACCAGCGATTGCAAAGAATGCAAACGATGTGACCATGTATAGAT
>JBIIFI010000227.1:0-2522 GCA_044237405.1 Candidatus Nanopelagicales bacterium
AAAGTTATTGACTTGCTAACCCCTTACGTTAAGGGTGGAAAAATCGGCCTCATGGGTGGCGCCGGCGTTGGTAAGACCGTTTTGATTCAGGAAATGATTACTCGTGTAGCTAAGAACTTCGGTGGTGTTTCGGTATTCGCCGGTGTTGGAGAGCGTACTCGTGAAGGTAACGACCTTTTCCTAGAAATGACTGAGTCTGGCGTTATTGCAGATACTGCACTTGTCTTCGGCCAGATGGATGAGCCACCAGGCACGCGTCTTCGCGTAGCTTTGTCAGCGCTAACCATGGCTGAGTACTTCCGCGATGTTCAAAAGCAGGACGTACTTCTTTTCATCGACAATATCTTCCGCTTCACACAGGCAGGTTCTGAAGTTTCAACGCTTCTTGGCCGTATGCCATCTGCTGTGGGTTACCAGCCAACGCTTGCTGATGAAATGGGTGTGCTCCAGGAGCGCATTACTTCAACACGTGGTCACTCCATCACTTCACTTCAGGCAATTTATGTTCCTGCAGATGACTTGACTGACCCGGCACCTGCGGCAACTTTCGCTCACCTTGATGCGAACACCGTACTTAGCCGTCCAATTTCGGAAAAGGGTATCTATCCAGCTGTGGATCCACTTGATTCCAGCTCCCGCATTTTGGATGCCCGTTATGTTGGTGCCGAGCACTATGCAGTGGCCGCTGAAGTTAAGCGAATTCTGCAAAAGGCCAAGGAACTTCAGGACATCATCGCCATTCTTGGTATTGATGAACTTTCTGAAGAAGACAAGATCCTGGTTAACCGCGCTCGCCGTATTGAGCGCTTCTTATCACAGAACATGTTCGTGGCAGAAGCTTTCACTGGCCAAAAGGGATCCTTCGTTCCAGTAGAAGAAACCGTTGCATCCTTCAAGAAGCTAACTGAGGGTGAATACGATCACCTGCCAGAACAGGCATTCTTCATGGCTGGTGGCATCGATGACGTAATCGAGAACGCCAAGAAGCTTCAGGGCTAATCGTGGCTGAACTTAACGTTTCCGTCGTAGCAGTAGACCGCAGTGTTTGGGTTGGACCAGCTAAGTCGATCGTTGCCAAAACTCCAGAAGGCGAAATCGGCATCCTGCCAGGTCACGAACCAGTACTGTCACTTTTGGTGAACGGAGTGGTTCGCATTGAACCGACCGAAGGTACCAAAGTTGCTATCGCAGTACATGGTGGTTTCGTAGCGATGGATACCGATAATGTGCGAATCTTGGCCGAGACTGCCGAGCTTTCAAGTGATATCGATGTTGAGCGCGCACAGAAAGCCCTTGATAAGGCTCGAGCAGCTGGCGAAGATTCACCAGAGGCACTTGCCGCAGTGCATCGCGCAGAAACTCGATTAAAAGCGGTTGCCTCAGTTACCGCTACTGGAATGCATAGTTAGAAAATTCAAATTAAGGCCAGGGTCCAGCGGATCCTGGCCTTAATTTTTTAGGAATGCTTAATCGTCTAGGCTCTAGGCATGGCACCGCGCATCGCAGTAGTTGGCAGCATTAATGCTGACTTAGTAGTTCAAATGCCTAAGTTACCTGGACGCGGCGAAACTGTTAGCAGTTCAGAACTCTCTTGGTTCCCAGGTGGCAAAGGTGCAAACCAAGCAGTAGCGGCGGCGCGAATGGGTGGCATCGTTTCAATGTTTGGCGCCGTCGGAGATGATGAGCCTGGTCAAATGTGTCTTGCTGCATTACAGCAAAGTGGCGTATCAATCGAAGCAGTAACAAAAGTTTCTTCGCCAACTAGCACTGCATTAGTAATGGTGGAACACACAGGTGAAAATCAAATAGTTGTTGCAGACGGTGCGAACCAACATGCATCATTTGATTCCGCACTAGTTTCGTCAGCAGATGCAGTCATAGTGCAATTTGAAATTCCTGAGTCCGTAATAATCGCAGCCGGTAAAGCAGCAACTGGAATTTTCTGTCTAAATGCTGCTCCGGTTCGTGCCATCTCGGATGAACTAGCTCAACTAATTGACGTGCTTATCGTTAATGAACACGAATTTGCCGAATTAGGTAAACCGCAATCGGGGTTAGTAATCGTAACTGCGGGTGCAAACGAAGTTGTGGCTTATCAAGATGGGAAAGTGGTTGCAAAATCTATGCCACCAGTGGTTGCTGCACTAGACACTGTCGGAGCCGGCGATACATTTGTTGGCGCATTTATTGTGGCTTACGCCGCAGGCGCCACGGTTTCGCAAGCATTGGACCGTGCCTGCGCTGCTTCTGCGCTATCGACTTTAAAGCTCGGTGCCCAGTCAGGAATGCCTACTGCCGCTGAAGTAGATGATTTTCTCAGTTCTGCAACTAATTAAAAGGAAAAAAATGACTCGCGCACTACTAATTGATACTGATCCTGGCATTGATGACGCTGTTGCCATCGCATTGGCGCTAGCTTCTCCCGAAGTAAACGTGATTGGCCTGACTACCGTTGGTGGCAACTCGGGACTTGTAGCAACTACACGAAACGCACTGCGCTTACTTGAGTTCTTTGGTCGCTC
>JBIIFI010000228.1:0-2518 GCA_044237405.1 Candidatus Nanopelagicales bacterium
GTGATCAATCGTAAAATCCGTGCGATTCCTGGGGTCCGCCGTACGGAAACTTTCATGTATTTGAAACTGCGCAAGCAGAGCTATACCTGGGGAACCCGCTAACTAAAAACATTGGATACGTAATGACAGCACTAGAAGAAAGAACAACTAACTCTGCAATCTCAGACATGGCGCGCGATCGGCTATGGATGCACTTCACTCGTCACTCCACATTTGAAGAAGGTGGCGAAGTACCAATCATCACTCGTGGTGAAGGTGCATACATCTATGACGAACACGGCAAAAAGTACCTTGATGGTCTTGCTGGTTTATTCACAGTTCAAATTGGTCACGGCCGTCGCGAACTTGCCGAAGCTGCAGCAAAGCAAATGCAGGAACTCTCCTTCTTCCCTCTTTGGTCATATGCCCATCCAAAGGCAGTAGAGCTAGCAGAGCGCTTGATTAGCTATGCACCAAGTTCACTTAACCGCGTTTTCTTCACCACAGGTGGCGGCGAAGCCGTTGAGTCAGCTTGGAAAGCCGCAAAGATGTATTACAAGCTAATTGGTAAGCCAATGAAGCACAAAGTCATCAGTCGCTCAGTGGCATATCACGGCACACCACAAGGTGCCCTTGCTATCACTGGTATTCCAGATGCCAAGAAGTACTTTGAACCGTTAACCCCTGGTGGTTTCCGCGTACCAAATACCAACTTCTATCGCGCTGAATACCACGCCGATGACATCAAGGCATATGGTCGGTGGGCTGCAGATCGCATTGCAGAAGCAATCGAATTTGAAGGTGCTGACACTGTTGCTGCGGTATTCCTTGAGCCAGTTCAAAACTCCGGCGGATGTTTCCCACCTCCACCGGGATACCTAGAACGCGTTCGTGAAATTTGCGATCAGTACGACGTTTTGATGGTTGCAGACGAAACCATTACTGCGTTTGGTCGAATTGGTGACATGTTCGCCATGAAGCGTTTTGGTGTTGATCCTGACATCATTACGACTGCAAAGGGTATGACTTCGGGCTACTCCCCAATCGGCGCAATGTTGGTTGGTGACAAAGTGTTCGAACCATTCAAGAAAGGCAACACTTACTTCGCCCACGGTTACACCTTTGGTGGCCACCCGGTTTCAGCAGCTGTCGCTTTGGCAAACCTTGATATCTTCGACAAAGAAGGTATCAACCAGCACGTTCGTGACAATGAAAATCAATTCCGCAAGACCCTTGAGAAACTTACTGATCTCGATATCGTTGGCGATGTTCGTGGTGAAGGTTTCTTCTATGGAATTGAACTTGTCAAGGACAAGGCCACCAAGGAATCCTTCAATGATGATGAGTGCGAGCGCTTACTTCGTGGTTACCTATCAAAGGCACTGTTTGACAATGGTCTGTATTGTCGCGCCGATGATCGTGGCGACCCGGTAATTCAGTTGGCTCCGCCACTAATTATTGGTCAGCCACAGTTCGATGAAATTGAGCAAATCTTGCGTCACGTTCTTACTGAAGGACAAAAGATTCTCTAATGACCGGTACCTCTAAAGATGACTAGTCCAGTAGGAGCGACGGGCCGAACTTCGGTCCGTCGCTTTCCTGAAAAAGCAGTTACGGAACGAGAAACCGTTAACAATATTCTTGACGCTGGCTTAGTTGCACATGTTTCCTGCGTAGTTGATGGCCAGCCTTTTGTGATGCCAGTTGGTTATGCACGTGATGGTGATCGCGTGCTATTTCACGGATCAACCGCTTCGCGACTTTTCAAAACTTTAGCCACAGGGCAAGCCTGCTGCTTTACTGTGACATTGCTAGATGGCATGGTGCTAGCTCGTAGCGCATTTGAATCCAGCATGAATTACCGATGCGTTATTGCATTGGGTGCGTGTGAGGTTCTCGAAGGTGATGAAAAGGAGCAAGCTTTGCTTCGCATCACCGATCATCTCCTGCCTGGCCGCACTGATGAGGCTCGAAAAGCAGCGCCAAAGGAATCCAAGGCCACTTTGATGCTGGCACTTAATCTCGATGAAGTCTCATGCAAAATTAGTGCTGGCGATCCAGATGATGTGCCTAGCGATCTGACAGATCCGATTTATTCCAATATCTGGGCAGGCTACGTACCAATGCGGGAAGTATTCGAAGAGCCAGTCTCGGATCCACTAACTCGTGAAAAGAACATTCCGATTCCGGATTACATTAAAAAATGGAAACGCTAACCAGAAAGTAAGAGTATGACTGACTACAGATCCAAGTCCTTATGGTGGAATACCCTGCCAGCCGACCTAGCGACCTCCACTAGATATCCCTTGCAGTCAGACATTGATGTTGATGTGGCAATTGTTGGCGCTGGTTACACCGGGCTTTGGACGGCTTATTACTTGCAACAGCGCGATCCAAATCTAAATATCGCAATCATCGAAGCCGAAGTTGCCGGGTACGGCGCTTCAGGTCGCAATGGCGGTTGGTGTTCAGCGTACTTTCCAACAGTGATTGACAAGTTGGGACGCAAACATGGGCGCGATTCTGCTCGAGCTATGCA
>JBIIFI010000022.1:0-8118 GCA_044237405.1 Candidatus Nanopelagicales bacterium
ATTTGCGTTGTTGTGCTCCTTGGCAAGTTGTGCGGTTGCAATGCTCCAAGCTAAAGCTGCTCGCACACCCTTAACTTTGTTAGCGGCTATTTGTTCGCCATTGCCCGAGCCACCAAAAACTACGCCAAGAGAGCCTGGTTCTGCTGCCACTGCCTGGGCTGCAGCAATACAAAAACCTGGATAGTCGTCTTCGGCGTCGTACTCATAAGCACCATGGTCGACAACTTCAAAACCTCGGTGTTGCAGATGCTTAGTTAATTCGTCCTTGAACTCAAGGCCAGCATGGTCGGTAGCTAAGTGAACTCGCATGTAACTATCTTTCCAGAATTAGATTTGAAATTTGAGATTAATCAAAAATTGGGTCGCGGGTGCGGGTGCGCTTTAACTCGAAAAAGCCATCGGTGGCTGATACCAAAACCACGCCATCCCATAACTTGCCCGCTGCTTCACCACGCGGGATTGGGGACACGACTGGACCAAATAAGGCTGTGCCATTTACGTGGATGACTGGTGTACCAACATCCATTCCCACTGGATCCATACCTTCGTGATGGCTTTTCTTTAGCGCTTCATCATGATCAGTTATCGATGCGGCTTCGATCAAGTTTGCCTCTAGGCCACATTCAGCCAGCGCTTCGGCAATCACAGACAAGTAATCATCACTTCGACCTTGATCGTGGATTCGCATGCCCATTGCAGTGTAAAGCGGACCAACCACTTTGGCGCCGTGCTTTTGCTCGGCAGCGATAACGACTCGAACCGGTCCCCAGGCGCGTTTCATTAAGTCCACATATTTTTCAGGTAACTCGCGGCCCTCATTTAGTACGGCAAGTGACATCACATGCCAATTAGTTTTCACTGGTCGAACTTGCTCAACTTCGAGCATCCAACGCGAAGCAATCCAAGCCCAAGGGCAAATTGGATCAAACCAGAAATCGGCAACTACATCACTTTGATTCATAAGGATTAGATTAGCCCCGCTTCTGCGCCAGATACTCTTTGGTGTCAGGATGTATTACAGCATTCAATAGTTACTAGGAGTCACCAGTGTCAGGCGTAAATATCACGCGGTTAGAAGCCAATGAGCGATCGGCCATAGTGCAAGCCCAGACTTACGAAGTTGAATTAGATCTTTCAACTCGCGACGACACTTTCGGTAGCCGTACTATCGTTCATTTCACAGCTCGTGAAGGTAACTCAACTTGGATTGATTTCATTGCGCCAAAGGTTCAAAGAATTGAACTAAACGGGGAATCTTTAGATACCGGAATCTACGATGGGTTTCGTATTCCACTGCGAAACCTTATGTCTGACAATGTTTTGATTGTTGAGGCCGAGGCTGCATACATGAACACCGGTGAGGGCCTGCACCGCTTTATTGACCCAGTCGATGATGAGGTTTACCTCTACACCCAGTTCGAAATTGCTGATGCGCGCCGAGTTTTTGCCTGTTTTGACCAACCTGACATCAAGGCAACTTATGCCTTCACAATTACTGCACCTGATCATTGGAAAGTAACAAGTAACTCTGCCACTCCTACCCCAGCCACAGTTCGCGATGGCATTGCTAAGTGGACTTTTACAGCTACAAAGAAAATGTCTACTTACATAACAGCCATCGTTGCCGGACCTTACTACGAAGTTCGCGATGAATACCAAGGAAAATTTGGAACCTACCCATTGGGACTGTTTTGCCGCAGCTCGCTTGCGGAATATCTAGATCCCGAAGATCTATTCACTGTTACTAAGCAAGGTTTTGAATACTTTGAGGAAGCTTTTGATTTTGGATATCCATTTGAAAAGTATGACCAATTATTTGTTCCAGAATTTAACGCTGGTGCGATGGAGAATGCTGGCTGTGTAACACATCATGAAAGTTATGTATTCCGCAGCAAGGTAACCCGCGCATCATACGAACAACGCGCGAACACTGTGCTGCACGAAATGGCTCATATGTGGTTTGGCGACTTAGTAACCATGACTTGGTGGGATGACCTATGGCTAAATGAAAGTTTTGCGGAATGGGCTGCGCATCAAGCATCTGTTGCAGCCACGCAATACGACGAAGCTTGGGTTAACTTCGTTAACCAGCGCAAGGCCTGGGGTTACCGCCAAGACCAGTTGCCTACCACTCACCCAATTGTGGCTGACATGTTTGATTTAGATGCAGTCGAAGTTAACTTTGATGGCATTACCTATGCCAAAGGAGCCTCTGCACTTCGCCAATTAGTTGCCTGGGTCGGTGAGGATGCCTTCTTTGCCGGAATCCGTGAGTATTTCAAAAAGCATGCATGGGGAAATACGGAACTCAATGACTTACTAGTTGAGCTCGAAGCTGCAAGTGGTCGATCACTAAAGGACTGGACGCAACGTTGGTTACAAACAGCCGGCGTAAACACTTTGCGCCCCGAGATTGTCGTGGAAAACGGTAAGTACAAGTCGGTCACAGTTATCCAAGAACCACCAGTTGCACCTGAAGGCGTGGATCAGTTACTTCGACCGCATCACATCGGGATTGGTCTGTATAACCGAGCAGGATCCGTAATTAAGCGCGACCAGCGAATTGAAATCGATGTCGACGGTGCGCGCACTGAAGTTAAAGAACTAGTGGGACTCCCGGTAGCGGATTTGTTACTACTAAACGATGGCGACTACACATTTGCCAAAATTCGCCTGGATGAAGCATCGGCGAAAACTTCAGCAACAGGTTTGCGGGATATCGAAGACAGCGTATCGCGCGCACTTATTTGGGGCGCTGCTTGGGATATGACCCGAGATGCGGAAATGAGCACTACTGACTACCTGGCAATGGTGCTAACAGCAGATCTCGGCAGTATCGAAATTGGCGTAGCCCAGCAATTATTGCTGCAAGCGCGTTCTGCAATTGAGCAATTCGGTAATCCAAACAATCGGGCAGCCAATCGTGATTCCTTGGTTGGCGCGCTAATCCCTGCGCTAAATAATGCCGAAGCTGGCGGCGATCACCAGTTGGCATTTGTGAAAAATATTTCTGGGTTAGCCAGAACTCCGGAACATATTGAATTACTCAAAGGCTGGTTGAGTGGGTCGAGTACTCCAAGTGGACTAGTTGTTGATACCGATTTACGTTGGCAGCTCGTTGCTCGGTTAGTTGCACTGGGCGAGCTTCCTGAATCAGCAATTGATGAGGAACTAGCGCGCGACAATACGGCCGGTGGCCAGCGTCAGGCAGCCTCAGCGCGCGCAGGCATTCCGACGGCGGCTGCAAAAACTGCTGCCTGGACTGCAGTCGTTGAAAATGAAGACTTAGCTAATGCACTACTGGAATCAACGGTCGGCGGATTTTCACAACCTGACCAACGAGAGTTGCTAACGCCTTATGTTGATAAGTACTTTGCGATGCTCTCGCAGGTTTGGGAAACCCGAACTAACGAAACTGCCCAAACCTTAACTCTAGGATTATTCCCTTCGCTATTGGGTTCACCGGAGATTTTGCAAAAAGCAGATAACTACATTGCAGATGCCACAGACATTGGAGCGATTCGATTAGTTCGTGAATTGCGCGACAACGTAGCTCGATCACTTCGCTGCCAGGCGCGCGATCTTAGTTAGTTAGTTGGGAACGATCGCTTGAATCAATTTGGCGATCGGCAAGGGTTGGATCATCCAAGAAACCTTGGCGGGTTGAATTGCGCGCAGCACTAGTCCAACTTGGACCCATAGTAAATAGCGCAATCAAACCTGAAATTGCTAACGGCAAGACCACGAACCAAAGCACAACATAAAGAGTGCCCATAGGCTCGCCTGGCTGGTCACCATCATCGCGCTTGGTTGATTCTGCGAATGCAGGTGAAATCGATGTTGCAGACAAAACGGCAACAGCTAGGGTGCGGGACATTACTCGGTAGGTTCGCGATCTCATGGCTTTATTTTACGACAGAATCTCTGTGACTTTGATTCAGGTCCGTGACAATCCATAATTAGTCAACCAAAATAGGGACATGGCTAATTCGCAATCTTTGGATTGGTTCCTGGGGGAACCTTTAAGAATAATCATTATTTTTCTGGTCGCGTTTGTAATTCGCTTCCTTGTCACGCGAGCCAGTAATCGCGTGATTCGCCAGGCATTTGGCACGAACGAGCGCAGAGATCAAAGAAGTTCAACCATCTCCACAGTTTTAAACACCATAACTACGGTAATGATTTGGGGCACTGCCTTTTTGATGGCACTGACCGTATTGGGCGTAAACATTGGTCCGCTTTTGGCTAGCGCTGGTATTGCTGGCGTCGCATTAGGTTTTGGTGCCCAAACTCTGGTTAAGGACTACATCTCCGGAATCTTTCTAATCATTGAAGATCAATATGGAATTGGTGACGAGGTTGAAATCGGCACGGTTCGGGGAATTGTTGAGGCGGTAGCGCTTCGAACTACCCGAGTTCGTGACGAAGCGGGCGTGCTTTGGTACATCCGAAATGGCGAAATCTTGAATGTGGCAAACTTCAGCCAAAACACATCATGGGAAAAGAAGTAGTTCCCGCCAACCTGCGGTAACGCAAAAAGCGCGTAACAATTAGGTATGACACAACTTTGCCTTGTAACCGGAGCTACTGGATATATCGGTGGCCGCTTAATCCCCCGATTGCTGGCTGAAGGAGTTCGAGTTCGCGTCTTAGTGCGCCACCCGGAACGAATCAAGCAACATCCATGGCATGACCAAGTTGAAATTGTTTCGGGTACAGCTGACGATTCCGAGGCCTGCGCCCAGGCGCTTAAGGATGTCGATGTTGCCTACTATTTGATTCACGCCATTGGCAGCGCTGGGGACTTCGAAGAAACTGAACGAAATACTGCAAACATTTTTGCTAAGGCTGCAAAAGATTGCAATGTGGGTCGCATTATTTACCTTGGTGGACTGCAAAATGATCCAAAACTTTCCCCACACCTGCGCTCGCGCGCTGAGGTTGGCAACATCTTCATTAACTCTGGTGTTCCAACCATCGCCTTTGGCGCTGCGGTAATCATCGGATCTGGAAGCCTTTCGTTTGAAATGCTTCGCTACCTGACCGAACGTCTGCCCGCAATGATTACGCCGCGTTGGGTGCGCACGAAAATCCAGCCGATAGCAATTCGGGATGTGCTGCGGTATTTGATTCAAGCGCGAAACCTGCCAGCCGGGTTAAATCGAACTTTTGATATCGGTGGCCCAGATGTATTGACTTACCAAAAAATGATGCATGGCTATGCAAAAGTTGCTGGGTTACGCAAGCGCATTATCTTGCCAATCAACTTGCTCTCCCCTGGCTTATCCGCTCGTTGGATTGGTTTAGTGACACCCGTGCCTAAAAACATTGCGCGACCACTTGTTGACAGTTTGAAAACTGAAGTGATCTGTGCTGAACAGGACATAAAGCAATACATTCCTGATCCACCCGAGGGCTTACTTGGGTTTGAAGATTCTGTTGCAACCGCCCTTACCAGGATTCGTCAGGCTAATGTAACTTCACGCTGGTCTTCGGCTTCCATGCCAGGAGAGCCAAGTGATCCACTTCCAACTGATCCAGATTGGGCTGGCGGTTCGCTATACACAGATGATCGATACGTACCTTCGAAGTCAACACCAGAATCGCTATGGCGAATCATTGAAGGAGTCGGCGGCGAGAATGGTTGGTATTCCTTCCCATTAGCTTGGGAAACCCGCGGCCTGATCGATCGTTTCTTTGGCGGTCCTGGAATTCGTCGTGGCCGAAGAGATCCCAATAAGTTACTAGCCGGTGAGATTGTAGATTTCTGGCGCGTTGAAGAATGCATTCCAGGAGAACTACTCAGACTCCGAGCCGAGATGCACATGCCAGGCCTTGCTTGGCTAGAGCTAAGAGTTGAAGAAAATGAAGCTGGCGAAACTATGTATCACCAGCACGCGATCTATCATCCAAAAGGTTTGGCTGGCCATGCATATTGGTGGGCTGTTTGGCCGTTTCACGGATTTGTGTTTGGCTCGATGACTCGAAACATTACCAAGGCCGCAGCTGAACTAGATGTCCAAACAGCTCAGCTAAATACGGCAAACTAGAGGCGTGGAACAAACACTCTTTGAGGCAGTCGGCGGCGAAGAATTCTTCGTCAAACTAGTTGATGGCTTTTACGAAGGTATCGAAGCAGATGAAGTTTTGCGTCCTATGTATGTGGATCAGGACTTAACTGAATCCAGGCGGCATCTAACTTTGTTTTTGCAACAATACTGGGGCGGACCAAATACTTATCAAGAAGAACGTGGACATCCCCGACTGCGGATGCGCCACATGCCATTTGTAATTGATATCGATGCCCGCGATCGCTGGATCAAACATATGCATGCCTCGCTTTCCCAACTTGAAATCGAAGATACTTTGCGCGATCAACTCTGGACTTACCTAGTGACTGCTGCGAATAGTTTGGTTAATTCCAACTAATCAAGAGCAATAAGGTCACTTGCCACTAGCCTTTATCTATGTTTGCCGCTGTAACCAAATTGCATCGCGCTTGGTGGATTGTTGCAATTACCTTTTTGACTTTGGTATCTGCTGCGGCATTTCGATCAACCACCGGAGTGATGCTTGTTCCACTTGAGGATGAGTTCGGTTGGTCTCGTAGTCTGACTGCTGGCGCCGCAGCACTTAATTTAGTTATCTACGGATTAACCGCGCCATTTGCTGCAACTTTGATTGAGCGCTTTTCGATGCGCCGAGTAGTTTCGTTCGCCTTATTGTTGGTGGCCTTTGGACTAGTTCTGACAACGGTTATGACTGCTGGCTGGCAATTGGTTTTGCTCTGGGGACTATTTGTGGGATTTGGCACTGGTTGTTTAGCGCTGGTTTTTGGCGCTGCAGTTGCCAATAGATGGTTTGTGAAAAACCGCGGACTTGTCACAGGTGTTTTTTCGGCAGGCTATGCAACTGGATCCATGATTTTCTTACCTGCGTTAACGTTCACTATTGAAAACTCCGGTTGGCGAAGTGCGACTTTGGTAGTGGCTGGTTTTTCAGCACTATTAGCACCTATTGTCTTTTTCTTTTTGCGGGATCGGCCATCAGATGTTGGACTACTTCCCTACGGTGCTACCGAAGAACCGGATATGGGTCCAGCGGCTCCTGCCACAGCACGCGGGGCAATCGAAGTCCTCACCACCTCGATGCGTCATCCAGCTTTTTGGGTTTTGGCGTTTACTTTTTTTGTGTGTGGTTGGTCCACTAATGGCTTGATTGGTACGCACTTCATTCCTGCCGCGCACGACCATGGCATGCCGGCAACTACGGCGGCATCTTTGTTAGTTCTCGTTGGAGTTTTTGATTTTATTGGCACTATTGGCTCTGGCTATCTAACTGACAAAGTCAGTTCCATCTGGCTATTAGTTTTCTTTTATGGCATGCGGGGTTTGGCGCTGTTGACGGTGCCAGTCGTGCTTGGTCCACATGTTAATCCCCCGCTAATTTTCTTTATCGTTTTTTATGGCTTGGATTGGATTGCTACCGTCCCACCAACAGTTCAGTTATGTCGCGAGTATTTTGGTTTGGCGCGATCAGGTGTGGTTTATGGCTGGATATTTGCTTCACACATGATTGGCGCTGGAATCGCTGCCTCATATGCAGGTTGGATTAGACAGTCTCAAGGTGACTATGAAATTGCTTGGTATACCGCTGCGATCTTATGCATGTTCGCAGCCGGCTCTTTGTTCTTGTTGAAAAAGATTCCCACCATAGCTCAACGCGAAAGCATTACAGCACCGTGATTTTAAACAATCGGCTAGTAGCTTTCCCATTTTTTCGCTTAACTGTGACCTTTACGTAGTAAACCCCACCGGAGTTAAACTTCAGGCTGCTGCCCAAGTCCTTAACTCCTAAAGTGTCTTTACCGACGACAGAGATTAATCTCTTGTCTCCAGTCTTTTTCTTTATGCCTGCTTTGCCAGCCAAATACTTGGCAGATAAAGTCTTCTTTTTCTTGATCACAATATTCTTAACTGGTGATACTTTAGTTTTTCCGTTTTGCTTAATTGTTAGCACAACATTTTTCTTCGAGAATGTGAAGTTTGTTGCGCGAATTGTTAGCCAGCCGCCACTTTCAGTTACCGTAGTGCTCGCAGTAGCCTTTAGGCCACTGGA
>JBIIFI010000011.1:0-9133 GCA_044237405.1 Candidatus Nanopelagicales bacterium
CATCACGATGGGTCTAGTTCTTGGACTGCTTGTTGCTGTGGGAGCACTTCTTATGGGGAGTGCATTGCGGGATCCTAGGTCGCTAAATCTAAAAAGACATTTTGCTATTGCGAATTACAAAACTCGCAGCAAGCACTATTCGCCCGAACTTTGGCCTGATGTTGTTGATGACTTAGCGTCAGCAATTCGCGCTGGGCTTGCGTTACCGCAAGCGATATCTGAATTGTGCGAATCTGGACCCGAAGTGCTGAAACCTGCATTCCGGTTATGCCGTGACAAATACCTAGCGACAGGGGATTTTTCGGCTGGCTTAGATGTGCTAGCTCAAGAATTGCGTGACACTCACGCAGATAAATTCGTCATTACGCTTCAAATCGCGCATGAAGTGGGTGGCTCAGATTTAGGAATCCTGCTTCGCACTCTTTCCGAAGTCTTGCGCGAGGACCTCATAGTTCGTGGCGAAATCATCGCCCGTCAAAGTTGGACGATAAATGGAGCGAAGTTAGCCGTGGCTGCGCCTTGGGCAACGGCACTTGTACTAGCGAGTAGAGATTCAGCAGCTAGCGCGTATGCGTCGCCAAGTGGCATACGCATGCTCATTCTTTGCGCGATCGTTACGGTTTTTGCCTATTTAGCCATGATGCGAATTGCCAAGCTGCCACAGCCAACCAGGCTCCTGTCATGAGTGGCGCATTAATAGGGATGTTTACTGGCTTGGGAATTGTCTTGATTACTCGAGTATTAGCGCAACCAAAATCCTCAATGGCAGATTCCATCGCCCGCTACGTTGGAGCAGGAACAACTCAACAACGAAACTTTACTTATGAGTTGATTCAAAGAGTTCAGCACCTTTTTACATCTAGGCAATGGGCGCCGTGGGAAAGTGATTTTCAAGTTAGTCGTAAACTTCGACAACTTGATACAACTATGTCACTGGGGGCAGTTAGAAGAAAGCAAGTAATTGCCGCAGCAATAAGTTTGCTAATCGCACTCTTGTGGGTAATTCTGCGTATCGCCAGCGACAAACCCTTATCAACCATGATCGCCCTATTAATTTGTGTCTCTGCGTTTACCTATGGTGGCTGGTATGTCAAGTGGAGTTTAGAAAGCAAAACATCCCAGCGCATCAGCGCAATTGAAACACAGCTTCCAGCAGTTTTAGATCTGTTGGCATTTGCGATTTCAGCCGGTGAACCTGCGTTACTTGCAATTCGCAGAGTTACTGAAACTTGCTCAGGGCCACTTACGCGGGAACTCAAAAAGGTTGTCAATTCCATCGATTCGGGTGAGAGTTTAGCTCGTTCACTTAATAATCTAAGTTCAGATTTGGATTCGCAGGCTTTATCCAGAGCGTTTCACGCACTGACCTTAGCGCTAGAACGCGGCACACCGCTGGCTCAAGTATTGCGGGCACAGGCAGCTGATGCTCGAGCGCAGCAGGCGCGATTACTTCTGGTGCTCGCGGGCAGAAAAGAAACCGCAATGATGCTGCCAGTGGTATTTCTGATTTTGCCCATGATCGTCGCAGTCGCTCTTTATCCAGGGATTGTGGCGCTTCAAGTTTTGTAATCAGTTTTAGTTTTGTAATCAGTAGGCGCAAATTGCGTCTTGTTTGAAATGGGGGAAGAGTGAAAAGAATAGAAATAAATAATGCCGCACTGCGTGGCATAGTTTGGGTGCAGGCAGGTATCGCAACGGTCAACGAAAAACTCCGCGAGGATCGTGGAGACATTCCTGGTTGGGTTCTAGTCACGGTAATGACAGCTGGATTAGTTGTTGCGGTTTGGTCGGTAGCAGATGGACAACTAAGAACCGTTTTGACTAGAGCCCTGCGAAGTGTTTCCCAGCCCTAACAAGAGCGATGCCGGTTCGAGCATTGTTGGATTTGTATTAGTCGCACCCCTTGTGATCTTGATGTTTATCGCCATCGGGCAGATAGCCATGATCATTGGGGATAAAGCGGTGATTAACTCTGCCGCTGTAATTGGCGCGCGAACGGCTAGTGCGGCTGATGCGTCTTTGAATAGCGGCAAAAAGGCAGCGCGAAACGTATTGGCCAGCAAGGGATCAATGTTTAATTCCGCGGATGTTTTAGTCGCGAGAGAAGTGGTGCAAGGAGTCAGAGTGGTACGAGTCACTGTTATCCAAAAAGTCGAAATTTCATTCGTAAAAAAAGTGTTCACGCTTCGGGCTACCGCTAGGGCTATCGATGAGCGGTCCTTGTGAAGAGAGTCAATGAACAAGGCAATGCGGTTGTGGAATTCATCGGAGTAGCAATTGCCTTACTCGTGCCTATCGCTTTTGTATCCAGCGCAGTTTTGACGGTGGCACAAAGCTATCTCGCGGCTGATGTTGCAGCACGGGCTGCTAGCCGGGCGTACGTAACTGCGGAATCTGAAAAGAGTGCAAAACATGCTGCAAAAGTTTTAGTGCGACAATCACTCGGAGATCTAAATTCGCTAGAGAACAATTTCAGTGTTCAAATTTCCTGTCGCAGCAGCCCATGCCTAGAATCTGGTAACTATGTATCAGTCATTGTCACCAACAAAGTTCCGCTCAACTTGCCTAAATTTCTTGGCTCTCATTCTGTAGTTGTTACTGGAAAACACACATCTGTAGTTGACGAATTGCGGTCGCCATAGTGATTCTTAAAAGACTTAGAAAAGAAGATGGATCTATATTGGTTTTTGGTATTGGCCTAGCCGTTACCGCAATAATGATTTTCACGCTAGCAGTTAATGTGGCAACTCTTTGGCTGACTAGAAATGTACTTGATGGCATCGCTGACGGCGCGGCATTGGCAGCTGCACAAGCCATTGATTCTGATGCGATATATGAAAGCGGTGTCGGTGGAAATCTAAAGTTGAATTCAAGTCAGGCAAAAAACCGAGTAAAGCAATATGTTCAGACAGGCAATATCAAATCGCAGGTTCGGGAGCTCGGAATCAAATCAGTAGTTGTTTCGGGAACCTCCGTGACCGTTACATTGCAGGCAAAACCAAATTTGGCTTTTGGGTACTTGCTGCCAATATCAAGTCCAGTTGTAGTGAGTTCTGCCAAGGCAATTAATAAAGTTCGTTAAATTCGCGGTAGCCTTATGAACTATGGCAACCGGAGACTTTAGCGTTGATTTAGCTGCGATCAACTCCACGCTTTCCAGCATCGAAAAGGTGCTAAATCTGGCGGACATGCAGGTCCAGGTTGCAGAACTTGAAATCCTTGCCTCCGCACCCGATTTGTGGGATGACCAAGCCAATGCCCAGCGCGTCACCGGCAAACTTTCGGTACTTCAGGCAGACATCGGACGCATTAAGAACCTACGGTCTCGCGTTGACGACGTGCATGTCCTGTATGAAATGGGTGGCGCCGAAGGTGATCAAGCAATTCTGGATGAAGCCACCGCAGAGTTGATTGCGCTAGAAAAATCCATAGGTGAACTTGAAGTTCGAACTTTACTTTCTGGTGAGTATGACCATCGTGAAGCTTTGGTTTCAATTCGATCTGGGGCCGGCGGCGTTGACGCTGCTGATTGGGCAGAAATGCTGCAGCGAATGTATTTGCGTTACTGCGAGCGACATGGTTGGCCTACTGAAGTTTATGAAACTTCATACGCTGAAGAAGCGGGAATTAAGTCCACAACATTTGCAGTCAAAGCACCATTTGCCTACGGAACATTATCTGTCGAGCAAGGTACGCATCGCTTAGTTCGCATTTCACCTTTTGATAATCAAAGTCGCCGGCAAACATCTTTTGCTGAAGTCGAAGTAATTCCAGTAGTTGAACAAACTGACTCAGTTGAAATTCCTGATGATGACATTCGCGTGGATGTTTATCGCTCATCTGGTCCTGGCGGGCAGGGTGTGAACACCACGGACTCTGCCGTGCGGTTGACTCACATCCCAACTGGAATAGTGGTTTCGTGCCAAAACGAAAGATCACAGCTGCAAAATAAAGCCACTGCGATGGCAGTCTTGCAAGCGAGAATTTTAGAACGAACTCGACAAGAAGAGCAAAACAAAATTAATGCGCTAAAGGGAGACACGAGTGGATCTTGGGGAAATCAAATGCGTTCGTATGTGTTGCACCCATACCAAATGGTTAAAGACATACGAACTGAAGAGGAAACCGGTAACACTTCTGCGGTGCTAGATGGCGATATTGACTCATTCGTTGAAGCTGGTATTCGCTGGCGCCGCGAGCAAGCAAATTAATCAGGCTCAAGGCCTAGATATCGTAAGAATCGGCGCGCCCTACTAGGACTATTCATCAGTTGTATTTAGGCTGAAGTTAAACAGATTTACAGCCGTTATTTTTTGTGTGCAACCAAGGAGAGTTCGTCGTGATCAACTTCGACCATGTCTCCAAACAATACAAAAACTCTGATAGCCCAGCTCTAGATGAAATTAATTTACAGATTGAACAAGGTGAATTTGTTTTCCTAGTAGGGGAGTCTGGATCTGGAAAATCTTCGCTTTTGCGACTAATGCTTCGAGAAGAAAAGCCAACATCAGGTGTGGTTACTGTCAACGACATAAATGTCGGCAAGTTACCCAATCGTAAAATTCCAGCCTTTCGCAGAACTATGGGAATTGTGTTTCAAGATTTCCGTCTACTGCCAGGAAAAAGTGTCTTCGACAATGTCGCATTTGGCATGGAAGTAATTGGAAAGTCGAAGAAAGAAATTTTGGAACGAACTCCAGCAGTTTTGGAACTGGTAGGGCTAGAAGAAAAAGCCCATCGTTTACCTTCTGAACTTTCCGGTGGCGAACAACAACGCGTAGCGTTGGCGCGAGCTTTCGTTAATCAACCTAAGTTACTTCTTGCGGATGAGCCAACTGGAAATCTAGATCCTTCAACAAGTATTGGCATCATGAAGTTATTAGACCGAATCAATCGCACGGGCACAACCATCATCATGGCAACGCACGATGTTGCAATCGTTGATCAGATGAGAAAACGACTCGTGCAGATGGAAAATGGCAAGATTGTCCGCGATCAAGAGCGTGGCCTATACGGAACCTCGGGGCGCTAGCATGAGGGTTTCATTTGTCGGCAAACAAGTACGAAATGGCTTGCGACGCAATTTCACAATGACTGTGGCACTGATCGTTTCAGTAGCCGTATCCCTTGCGCTATTTGGCACTGCCTTATTAATGCGAGCTCAAGTAGATCGAATGAAGGGATATTGGTACGACAAGATTGAAGTATCAATTTTCTTATGTGGCAGCACTTCAGTTGCCTATACCTGCACTGGAACAGTTACCCCAACCCAGCGCGACAACATTGAAGCAACGCTGACTGCGCTTTCGCCTACTGTGCAAGAAATTTTTTATGAATCATCAGATGATGCTTATGAAAAATTCAAGGAACAATTTGCCGGCTCTGCAATTTTGGCAAACATCAGCCCCGATGCCTTACCCGAATCCTTTCGAGTCAAGTTAGATAACCCGGACAGCTTCGAAACTATTGCATCTGCAGTTGGTTCGCTAGAAGGCGTCGAGTCTGTGCAAGATCAGCGCAAACTGCTGGATCGCTTCTTCCAAATATTAAGAGGACTTCAATCCTTTGCCTTAGCGATCGCTTCCGCGATGCTGTTTGTAACAGTGCTTTTGGTTATGAATACCGTCAGAGTCGCGGCCTTTGCTCGGCGCCGGGAAACTTCGATCATGAGATCTGTTGGCGCAAGCAACATGTCGATTCGATTACCTTTTATTCTGGAAGCGGTTGTAGCAGCATTCATTGGTGCATCCTTGGCGGCTGGTGGAATCTTGGCAGCCAAATACTGGGTAATCGATGCAAAGCTGGCACCAAACCTTACTTTCATTCCATTTGTGACCTGGTCTGAAGTTCTTTCGATACTTCCGTGGCTTTACCTGGTAGCTCTAGGAACTGCGATACTTTCGTCCTCACTCACGCTGCGGCGATACCTCAAGGGCTAAAAATCCCCAAGTTTGCTGCATATTTGACGACGACACGGCTTGAGTCACACCAGTAACACTGGGCACTTCCGTTACTATTAAAGAACTTCCCCAATGAACGGAGCAATATGCGCGCCTTCCTCACGCGTGTGAATTCCTCGCGCATCACGCGCGGGATGATTGCCGTTCCATTGCTGCTCTCTTTGTTGGTTACCCCTGCGATCGCTGAAAACACCAACATTGATGATCAAGTTACAGAGGCCTCGGAAGCTCTAACAGCGGCGTCAAAAGCCGTAACTAAAGCAGCCGCATCTCTCAAGGATGCCCAGGCGAAATTGCCAAAAGCGCGAGAAGCCTATGCAATAGCTAGCGCGAATGAAACTAAGGCAACAAACGTTTACAACACCGCTTCAACAAACTTGTCTACAGCCAAAGATACGTATCGAAAAGCCTTAGCGAAAGTAACCAGCAAGGAAGCAGAAATTTCTCGACTGCAAACCAAGGTTGACCAATTCGCCCGCTCGGTTTACCAACAAGGACCAACATCGCAGTGGGAAATTATTCTTGAGTCTGAGTCACCTTCTGATTTAACGGTTCGTTTGCAAAATGTAAAAACGGTTTCACAATCCACCGCGAACAGCCTGGATGGTTTACTGGCAGCTAAAGGCCAACTTAAAGTTGATGCCCAAGATGCTGAAGATGTTCGCATTGAGATGCAGCGCGTAGCTGACATTGCGGCGCAAGCACTAATCGATGCGCAAAATGCTGCAGACCAAGCCGCATCTGCAAAAGCTGAAGTCGACAAACTTGTAGCTCAAGAAGCTAAAGCCCTAAAAGTAGCTGAGGATGACAAGAAGCGCGTACAAGATGAGTACAACGAACTTCGCGCTGAACAAATTCGAATTGCTGGCGAATCAGGTGGCGGGTCAACGGGACCAGTTGACCCTGAGGCCACTGGCGAACTTTCTTGGCCACTACCTGGCCGCGCAGCTGGCGGCGGTGTTGGCTGGCGCGTTCACCCGGTTTACAAGTACAAGTCTTGCCACACAGGCGTGGACACTGGCGCTCCAAAGGGGACTGCAATCAAGGCCGCAGCCAGTGGCGTAGTTTTAGCTACTCGCTGGAGTCGTCCTTACGGCAACATGACGCTAATTGATCATGGTGGCGGCATGGTGACCATGTATGCCCACCAATCCAAATTTGCTGTGAGCCAGGGCCAAACTGTTGCTGGTGGCGAAACCATAGGTTATGTAGGGTCTACGGGCTTTTCAACTGGTCCACATTTACATTTTGAAGTGCACTTAAACGGTGTACCGTACAATCCAATGGGTTGGTTCGGGGCAGCCAAGACTGTTGTTCCTTGTTGGAAGTAGTGAGTTAAGTGGCTAAAGAGCGCGGTCGTAAGGTCATCGCTCAAAATCGTAAAGCCCGACACGATTTTACGATTGAAGATGTTTTTGAAGCCGGTATGGTTTTGGTCGGTACTGAAGTGAAATCCTTGCGAGCTGGCCGCGCGAGCCTAGTTGATGGTTATGCGCTCGTCGAAAACGGTGAAATTTGGCTGCGCGGCGTGAACATACCTGAATACAACGAAGGTTCCTGGACAAATCACGCGCCAACTCGAGCCCGCAAACTGCTCTTGAATCGCCAAGAAATTGGCAAGATTGAAAACAAGCTTAAGGAAAGTGGCTTGACGCTCATTCCCTTGAGTCTGTATTTCAACGATGGTAAAGCCAAGGTGGAAATTGCAATCGCTCGTGGCCGCAAAAACTACGATAAGCGCCAGGCGATTGCAGAAAAAGACGCTAAACGCGAGGTGCAACGGGCTACTGGTCGGCGCGACAAAGGTATGGAATAAGCCCGTAAGTCGGGTTTTACTCCGCACCCAAGGGGCATACTGAAAACCATGAGCGCCTACAACGAATCCAGCAATCCGGATTTGGCGATCTATTTTGGTGACTTTCTAACTACCATCGCATGCTGGAGCATGCCGGCACTGGCAGATTCGGTGCACATTGTGCGGCAACAAGTTTCAGATTCGCTAGATGGTGAAGGCAGTATCGATTTGGAGCATGCAATTGCTGTGACCAGCGAATTAGTTGCAAATTCGATAGTGCACGCAACTACTGAATTTCAGGTAATTCTGGAACGTTGGCAATACATGATTAAAGTCGTGGTTGAAGATCTAAATAATCAGCCGCCAGTTATGCGCTCACTAGATGTAGCTATTGATTCCGGCCGTGGCATGCACATTGTCGAGGAGTACTCAGACCTTTGGGGCTACGAACTAACAGCAAGCGGCAAACGCATCTGGGCTGGCTTTCAATGCAGTTAGTTAGTAACGCTCGAAACCACGGATAAGTTCAAAGTCTGTAATTGCCTTATTGAACTGTTGCAAGTCGGTATCAACCATGTGGGTGTAGTGCTTATGTACTCGCTCACCAAAAGCTTCTTTGGCCCACGCACTATTTACCCAAAGATCACGCGCCATTTGTAATGTGTTCGGGACGCGATCGGTTTCAAGTGCGTAAGCGTTTCCGTCAAATCGTGGCTCTAGAGTCATTTTCTTTTCGATGCCATCAATTCCAGCAGCAATCATTCCAGCTACAGCCAAGTAAGGATTTACATCGCCACCGGGCACTCGATTTTCCACTCGTAAACTTGGCCCATGTCCAACCAACCGATATGAGCAAGTGCGATTGTCTCGACCCCACTTAATTGCAGTTGGTGCAAAGCTGCCGGGGGCGTAGCGCTTGTAGCTATTCACCGTTGGCGCATACATAATGCTTAGTTCGCGCATGTGTGCAAGTTGCCCTGCGATGTATTGCTTGCCAATGTCACTTAGTCCGTCAGGATCTTTGTCATCTACTAGAACCATTGAGCCATCTTTACCGCGGAACGATAAATGGATGTGGCAAGAGTTGCCTTCGCGCTCATTGAACTTAGCCATGAAAGTTAAGGCGTAACCATCTTGAGCAGCAATCTCTTTAGCGCCTGTCTTGTAAACCACATGGTGATCGCAGGTAGCTAATGCATCGGTGTATTTGAAAGCAATCTCGTGCTGACCTAAATTACATTCGCCTTTTACGGATTCAACTGTCATGCCGGCGTTAACCATCGACAACCGAATGCGACGCAAGATTGGTTCAACACGTGAAGTTCCAATAATGCTGTAATCAACGTTGTATTGATTAACAGGAGTTAGGCCGTGGTAT
>JBIIFI010000012.1:0-9055 GCA_044237405.1 Candidatus Nanopelagicales bacterium
TAATTATGGATTGTTCGCCAAGAAAAGGCGCAGCTTTGGCGCTGCCGGCAAACTTAGATCCGAATTCGCCAAAAGTCAAAAACTGTGCGCGATCTCGAAGTAATCCAAAAGTAGCGATTTCCCAAAAAGCAGTTGTGCCACCGTTACCGATGACAACTTCGTAACCTGCTGGAATGGAAAACAATTCGGCTAACCCAGTGCGCAGAGCTGCTACTTCATTCTTAACAGGCTTCTGGCGATGACTAGTTCCTAATATCGTCAGAGATTTATCGACTAAGGCCTGGATTTGTTCGGCACGAATTTTCGAAGGCCCGGCGCCAAATCGCCCATCGGCAGGCAGCAGTTCAGCAGGTATTTTGATATCAGGAGTTTGGGCCATGACCCAAGTTTAGATTAATTATGCGATTGCGCGCTGCCAACGATTTGCAGGAACTAAGACAGCAGGATCTAAGGCGAGAGCCGAATTACTTTCCAGGCCGAGGCATCTGATAAGTCACTCGATGAACCATTCTTAACAAATCGCAGGCGATCATGTAATCGCGAGCGACGACCTTGCCAAAACTCGATGGTCGAGACCTCAATCAAGTAACCACCCCAGACATCTGGCAGTGGCACATGAGTGCCTTCGGGATACTGAGTTTCAAGTTCTTTCATGCGAGTTTCTAAAACTTCGCGAGAATCAATTACCGAAGACTGCGAACTAACTATTGCGCCAAGTTTTGAACCGTGTGGCCGGGTTTCAAAGTAAGCAGCGGATTCCTCACGGGAAACTTTTGTTGCAGTGCCAACTACATTTACTTGACGATGTAGTGGGTACCAAGGAAAGGTAACGCTGACTTGTGAGTTAGCAGCAATTGCATCGGCTTTAGTTGAGCCGTAATTGGTATAAAAGGTTAGCCCACGAGCATCAATACCCTTTAGTAAAACTGAGCGGGTCGAAATCACGTCATCAGCATTACGAACCGCAATCACCATTGCGTTTGGTTCGATCAGAGCTTCAGGACCAACGGCAACTGCCTCGGCCAGCCATTTATTGAACTGGGCAAGTGGCGTGCCGGCAAGATCAGCCTCGATTAGCTGATCCTTGTCATAGCTAATCCGCATGTCTGATGGGTTTGGCGTATCAATGCTCATGGCTTAAGTCTGGCGCAGATTTTGATTCCGTGCTCCCTGTTAGTGGCAACCGAATGTCACACCAAGGTCGAACTGTGCCAGAGTGTGTAAGTGCCCAAGCTGTTGCTCGATCTAACCCCGCTTCGGGAAATTCCTGCCTACCGGAGAATTTTTACAGCCGTTTCGATTAGCAATATCGGCCAGCAAATGACGGCTGTTGCCGTTGCAATCCAGGTTTATGACATCACTAAGTCATCATTTGCAGTTGGACTAGTTGGTCTTGCCCAGTTACTTCCGTTAGTAGTCCTTGGACTATTCGGAGGCGCGATGTCAGATTCTTATGATCGTCGAACCATTGGATTTGTTTCCGCTGTCGGTATGGCCGGCTCCAGCGTGCTGCTTTTCATTCAAGCCCTGCAAGATAACCAACAAGTTTGGCCACTTTATTTATTCGTTGCTATGTCATCTGGCTTTTTTGCCGTTGGCAATCCGGCGCGGCAAGCCATCATTCCGCGCATTGTGCCAAAGGAACATCTGCAAGCTGCTAATTCACTTTCGTTTTTAACTTGGAACATTGGCTTTACGATCGGACCACTGCTAGGTGGAGTCTTAATTGCGCTGACTGGAGATGTTGCAGTTGCCTACGCCATTGATGCAGTTGCTTTCACAGTAATGATGTGGGCTATGTGGTCACTACCTAAGCTTCCACCAATGGAAGGCGCACCACTTAAGCCAAATCTTTCCAGTGTTAAGGAAGGTCTAGTTTTCCTCAAAGGCAAGCGCAATATTCAAATGACTTTCTATTTAGATCTTTCAGCCATGATCTTTGGAATGCCACGTGCACTATTTCCTGCTATCGCTTTGCTTTGGTATGGCGGCTCAGGAGTTTCAACAGCAGCCATAGTTGGTTTACTGACCGCAGCTCCAGCCTTAGGTGCTGCCTTGTCCGCAATTTTCAGTGGCCCGCTTCAGCGCATCTATAAACAAGGAACTGCAATCGTTTGGTCGATCGTTGGTTGGGGTGCTGCAATCGCTGCCTTTGGCATGACTCGCAATCTTTACTTCGCACTATTTCTATTGGCTGTCGCCGGAGCAGCCGACAACATCAGTGCAATTTTCCGAACCACCATGATGCAAGTTGTTATCCCCGATGAATACCGTGGTCGCTTGCAAGGACTCTTCACTGTTGTTGTTGCCGGCGGACCAAGGCTTGGTGATTTTGAATCTGGAACAGTTGCAGCAGTCGGCGGCGAACAACTGTCGGTAGTAAGCGGTGGCCTGGCATGCATAGCCTGCACTTACGCATTGGTGAAATGGCATAAACCATTTATGAAATACGATTCCCGTGAGCCAGTAGCCTAACTACTCAAAGTCGTGAATTAGCTGAGCATCCTCAGAGGCTTTCTTACTTGCCGTCTTCTTGGCCGCAGCTTTCTTTACTGGCTTTAGCTTCAAATCATCATCGTGTGGATTCTGCGCAACCTGAACACCCTTTGGCAACTTACTTAATCGAGCTAAAGCCTCAAGACGTTCAGCAGCGTGATCGACAATTGGCTCAGGGTAGCCGTGATCAAAAGCGCCAGGAACATTCCAAGGCTCATGAACTGCGCCGCCTGGGATATGTGCAAGCTCTGGAATGTATTTGCGAACGTATTCGCCGTTTGGATCGAATTTAAGGCCTTGCCCAATTGGATTAAATACCCGGTAATACGGCGAAGCATCTGTGCCACAACCAGCAGTCCATTGCCAACCGTGACTGTTGCTGGCTAAATCGCCATCGAGTAACCAGTCAAAGAAATAGTTGGCGCCGCGTTGCCATTCGATATGAAGGTCCTTAAGCAAAAACGATGCAACGACCATGCGAACGCGATTATGCATCCAACCTTCAGCGCGCAACTGCCGCATGCCAGCATCCACAAACGGATATCCAGTTTTTCCTTCACACCAAGCGGTGAACTTTTCATCGGCCGCTTTGCCAGTGTCGTATTGCATCTGGGCATAAAGTGGATTGAAGTATTCCGTAAATGTGTCTGGTCGCTGAAACGCTATTTCGGCATAGAACTCGCGCCAGGCAATTTCTTTTCGGAAAACTTCGTGGCCTTTGCTATCGCCAAGACGAGCTAACAATGTGCGGGGATGAATCTCGCCCCACTTCAAAGCGGTACTTAACTTGGATGTACCAGCAAGGTCTGGTCGATTGCGATCATCGGCATAATTTTCAATCGGACCGGCCAAGAAAGTTTCAAATAATTCCAGCGCTGCAGCTTCGCCAGCCCGCGGAATAGCCACGCCACAGGTTTCTGGACGCTCTGGATAGCCATCGCAGGAATCAACACCGATCCAATTTGGTGCTTTGACTGGATCAGCAGCTGGCGCGCGCCAACCATGAATCATCCAGCGCTTATAAAACGGGGTGTAGACCTTGTAATAAGTTCCGTCATCTTTAGTGACCCGGCCAGGAGCTACGGCATAACCTGATCCAGTTTTCACAAACTCAATCCCAGCAGCGGAAAGTTTTTCAGCTACCTCGTTATCTCGGGCCATTCCATTGCCGGTGTAATCAGCGGCGCAATGAACTGCGCTGACGCCAAACTCTTTAGCAATCGCTGGAATCACGTCTTGCGCCTTGCCATGACGAATCACGAGGTTGCCACCCAAAGATTCATCTAAACTGCGTAGCGAATCGATCAAGTAGGCCTGCTTGCCAGGACCCCAACCTGGCCAATACAACGGGTCAATCAAGACCACAGCCACGACATTGCCGTCGCCATCAGCCCACGCACCTTCAACTGCTGCTACTAGGGCGGGGTTGTCATGGATGCGCAGATCTCGCCTAAACCACAACACCCTGGACATGTCCCCAAGTTATCTGTTGGCCTTGACCCCTGCATCACCAGAGGTCAGACTAAATCTTCCGCTATTGACTAATACCAAATTTCGCATTAAATTTAGAGCGAAGAGAGGAGGAAACTATGGATGCAGTATTAACAAAAGTCACGACCAGTATCAGCGAATTCAAGAAGAACCCCAATGAATCTGTGGCAAAAGCCGGGAATCAAGCTTTCGCTGTCCTAACCAACAACAAGCCATCGTTCTATGTTGTGCCACCAGAACTGTTTGATGAGATCGCCGAAATCCTTTGGGAACGCGAAATCACACCAGTTATTTTGGAGCGCTTAAAGAACATTGACAAGGCCATCCCAGTAACACTTGAAGAGCTAACGCGTTGAGTTACGAACTTAGATTTGACTCAAAGGCTCTGCAAGAATGGGAATCGCTAGATCAAGGAGTTAGATCTAGATACTTGAAAGTCCTTGCTCGCAGAATAAAGCCGCCTATCGCACAGCAATTCTTCGAATTATGAGCTCGGACTAGCGAAATGTCCGAATTTGGCGTGTCGCAGCCGTGGGGCATATGTCACAGGATTTGTCCCACATTATGAAACTTTCATTCAGAAACCCATTGTTTTGGCTCCCTTATCCACAGGGAAAACCAAATATAGCCAGTATTCAGCGCGCCAAAAACCCTTATAAATAGCCAAAAAGGTAGAATTCATGAGTAGGTTCCACCCGGGACCGACCAAAGCAGGGCGCCAAGTCTCACCACCTGCTGCGGGACACAAAACTTTGGTGAGTGTGGGGGAACCACAGGTAAGCGGTCCATTAAGGACCTAGGGGTAAAGCCAGGAAACTGGCCGGCTGACTTCCCAGAGCCGAACCCGACAGCTCACCTCACCGGCGCTGGGAGCCAAATGTCTATTGCACGTCCGACGGCCATCATTCGCCGCGCTGCCGCGCTGCCGATGGTCCTACTTGACCACTTAGACGCCCGTCTGAACGCTTGGTTTACCCGTGTCGACTCCCGAGCCACCCGAGCCATTCATTCCACAACAGGATTTGCAGCGCGTTTGGGGCAGGGCGTAGCAAGTCATGTCGGGGCAACTGACCAAAAACTTAATCAAGGCCTAGCTAAGTCGGACGCTAAAAATCAGCTTCGAATAACCAAACTTCAAACACGAGTGCGCAATGTAGGAATTGAAATTCGAAGCTTTGAAGCGGGAATAGATTCGCGCCTCGTAAAGAATTTGCAAAATGTAGATCGTGTTGCAGCAACTGTGTCCAACGGAGCGCGCGCCAGCATCTTGGCAAGTATGCGTTTGGCCGATCGCGTGGACAACAGACTCGTTCGCGGATTTGATCGCGCGGACACCCGCATGAATAATTTTGTAAATCAAGTTCATTATCAACAGGTAAAAACTCAACACCTCGCGCATCGCAGTGCAACAAACCTTGACCTAAGAATTCAAACTGGTTTCAATCGCACCGATCTGTTTATTGCAGCTGGCGTTAATCACAGTCATGCCATGACTCAAAATGTCGCTGCCAGATTTAGTGCAGCATTAGATACAACAGATTCACGATTAGCGGGCGCTGTTGACCGAGTGGATACACGAATCTTTAGTAGCCAAACTCGCATATCTCTAGCTGCAATAGCGACCAAAGATCTCATTGATGCTAAAGCTTTAGCTTTCGAGCACGCCGTGGAATTAGGAATTACACGTGTTGATTCTCAAATAGATCGCCAGGTAAAGCAGGCAGTAGCAATCAAGTGCTCAGCCTTAGTGGGCGTGAATTCCTTAGATACTCGAATAGCAAAGGCGGCTGAAGTATCGGATGCCCGAATAAATGTTGCTACTGTCGCTATGGTGTCTGCGGCGCGAAATGTTGCTTACTTAACTAGCAATCGAATGGAAACTACTGACCAAAAGTTGACTCAGACTTTGTCGCGTATTGACTCTAGGGTTGATGCGTTCGTCCTGGAAACTAACGGCAAACCAGCACATGCTGGCCGGCGCGCATCAGCTGCGCCACCTTGGGTGGCTACAAGTTTGACTCTGGTGCTGGGCACACTAGGCGCCGCCGCCGGAGCAACCGCGGTAAACGCCAGTATGTCTACAAATATTGATGTAGACAAAACTGTGAAGATTGAGGCTGGCGCAGCCAAAGAAGCGGTAACCCAGTATCTAAGTGTTAGAGATTCCTTCAAGGCATTGCAGGCCTCCCGTAATAGAACGATTGAAAATCTGCAGCAAGACATTTCGGAAGCCCAATCGCGGGCCAGTAAATCATCGCTAGATGGTAAAGCAGTGATGAGCATTGCAAACGACTATAACGGCGTGCCTTATGTTTGGGGTGGCACAACACCAAAGGGATTCGACTGTTCTGGCTACACCAAATATGTATTTGGAAAACTGGGAGTCACGCTGCCACGAACGGCTGGAGCTCAGTTTTCGTGGTCAAAGAGAGTCCAGAAGGATGATCGTAAAGTCGGTGACCTAATGTTCTGGCATGGCAAGGGCGGGGTCTATCACGTTGCCATCTACGCTGGCGATGGAAAAATGTGGGATTCGCCGCGGCCTGGCCGCAGTGTAAGCAAAAAGGAAATTTGGGGAAACCCAACGTATGGTCGCCCACCAGCGAAAGCAATCAACGGTTCGGCCCTAGCCGAGATCGCTGAAAAGACTGCAGAGTTAGAAGAAGTTCAAAATGATGTGCCGACACTAGAAATCGAAATTACCGATCGCAATACTTTGCCAAGCGATAGTTAGCGGTACCGCTAAGTTCTAACTACTTAACGCCACTATGAATAGAGACGTTAACGCTCAGTCCAACAGCTTGTCTACCAACAAGACTTTGACTATCAAGAGCAATCGCGCCAAGGGCGCCATCAGGTACTGATGTAATGGTTCCAAGTTTGAATCCGGCTGCCGTTAATGCAGTTTCGGCTTGCGCTTGCGTTAGGCCATCAAGATCAGGAACCGTGTTAAATCCTGAAGCTACGCGGATGTAAATAGTAGTTCGCTTAGTCCCAGTCTTATCAGCGATAGCCACTCGACTATTTGTGAGAACCGATCCAGTCCGAGATGTGGAAAAACCAAGCACAGTATTGGCGGCCTGCTTGCCGTCGATCTTGGTTTCGCTAACTCCACCATCAATAAACTTGCCGTCTGTTGCAACGGAAACGTTATCGCCCTGATCGTCAACGTAACGAATATGGCCACTGGTTAGTTTAACAATTGGATTGTAAATAGTATTTGCCACGCGATTCAAAGCAACTGGAACTGGAATTATCTGCGTTGCAGTTTCCGTTGCTAGCGTCTTGAACCATGTTGGCGGAGTGCAAGCAGCAAAGCCTGCCTCGCTTGTTCCACACGGAGTAATAAAGCTGCGCCTCACATTACCTTTGGCATCGAGTAAGTAAACGCCTTCACCATTGATCTTTGGTGGCTTAACATACGAGTTCGAAAGCTGTGCTTTTCTATCCCCAAAAGCCCAAGTGAAATACTCTCGTTCGGTCGCGTTGTTAAGTGAATACTTTTTCGGGTTATCAAGGTAGAAGGTAATGTGCTTACCTGCAGGAATGATTGTTCCCTTAGGAAATTCGTTTTTATCCTGCTTCCAAACGGAATTCTTGGCATCCCAAAAGAAGTTCAAGGATTGATCGCGCAAACTCCAGCCACTTATGTCCATGTCAACTTCACTTGGATTGTTAAGTACAACATATTCACCAAATGCAGATTCGTAATCGCTACCAATAGTTGGCGCCTCAGTATTAACCCACATCTGCGGCGTCTTACCCTTAGCGGAACCACACAAGCTTGGATTCCAAATCCCAACCTTGTTTGCCTTTGCCTCATTCACTAAATCCAAGTACTCAGCATTATGAGTCCATTCAGCAAAAATTGGCCACCAGAATGACCAGCCCGCTTTAAGCTGTTCAGCTTGAACGTCGATGTCGAACTCACCGGTAACGTCGTTTAATTTGTAGACGCTACGAATCGGACGATTGTGTCCACCCCAGCCATTTGTAGATTTTGAAATTGACCGCAGTTGAACCACAGTAACTTCCTCTGGCATTAGAGCCTTAAAGTTATCAAATGCTGGTTTTGCGCCACATTGCGCAGCCTGCTTACCCTTTTTCATTTCAGGAGTTTGCAGTCCAATGTTTCTGACTTCGACGAGTTTATTTTCGGTAGTTTTTACGTGCGTAGTATCGCCATCTTCGTGCCTGTAAACGATGCCACATTCCCAGACATGTTCAACAGCACCGTTGGCATTTACAACATCCGTACCGACACCACATTCCAAATCTGAAATGTCATCAATAAGCCAGGCATAGGCGGCATCAAACTTTACAACTTTTGCTTGTGCAAGATCGCGTTCTTTAGTGCGCTTAGTTACCAGCGCCACTGCGGTAGCGTTCGCTTTTTTTGCGCTGGCTAATGCTTTCTTTGCAGCCTTAACTTTTTTGGATGAAGCGCTGACTTTTGAGGTGGCAGCCTTAGAGGTACTGATACCAAGCTTGGCAGCGGCTTTCTGAGCATCTGCCAGAGCTTTGTCAGTTTTCACTTTCTTGGCTTTTGCGTCTTTAAGTATCTTTTCTTTACGCTTTAAATCTTTCTTTGCCGAATCTAAATCAGATTTAGCTTTTTTCTGCTCAGCTGTGAGCACTCGAGTTTTTGTCGCAATCGAAGTTGACGCCGCAGATGCAGATGTAGCCGGTGATACCGACATTGAAAGCAGAAGTGAAAGGCTGGCAGCGCATGCAAAAACAACACGGGTTGCTTTTGATTGCTTACGCATGACACAAAGTCCTTAGGATCGGCGGGAAGATAGGTGCGAGCACCTCGATCCCTTCAAATTTACCAACAAATTCAAGCCAATTGTGCCGATGACACCCCAGAATAGTGCCCAATTCACGGGGAATCCCAGTGAAAAGCACTTAAAGCTTCACCTAGGTCGCTCTAATCTGGGTCTGTTTGGTCACAGGGGATGCGGCCAAGGCTTTGGAGTTTTTATGAGATTCGCCAAGAACTCGTTTCTATTTACATTCACTGTTGCCCTTTTAGCGGGCTTACTCGTTTCCAATTCGAAAACTGCCC
>JBIIFI010000013.1:0-9022 GCA_044237405.1 Candidatus Nanopelagicales bacterium
TGGGGATTCTTTGCAGTATTTATTTCTGGAACTATGTATGCGGTATTTACTGTCTTTGGTGTGAAGCTAACGCGCACTCATAAAGTTTCGGGAGTCGAAGTACTTGGCGCAGCCTTTGGAATTGGAGCAGTTTTATCGCTACCGATAGTTTTGTTCACTAGCGCTTGGATCAATAGTGCACACTATGTTGGATTTGTTTTATACATTGGCTTGGCTACCACTGCTTTGGGTTACATTCTCTTTGGCAATGGCCTTACTCATTTGTCACCAGGGACCGTTTCAACTTTGACGCTTTCCGAACCGGTTCTGGCAACTTTGATGGGGGTATTCCTGCTAGGGGAGACCATGAGTTTGCAGGGTTGGGTTGGCTGCATTGTCATTATCTCGGCGCTTGCATTACTGGGTATCGTGGAGTCAAGAACTAAACCAGTTCCAGAAACGGATTTGCTCTAATGCGTAGTGGATTTGCCTGCATAGTTGGCCGGCCTAATGTTGGAAAGTCAACATTAACTAATGCGCTGGTTGGGCAAAAAGTAGCAATCACTTCAGATCGACCACAAACTACGCGCCACACAATTCGCGGAATCGTAACTCGCCCCGAAGGTCAACTTGTCTTAATTGACACCCCTGGCGTCCACAAACCAAAGACATTACTTGGCGAGCGACTTAATGCTCTAGTTGCTGATACTTGGTCCGAAGTTGATGTTGTTGTGATGTGTTTTCCAGCTAATGAAGCAATCGGTCCAGGGGATCGATTCATAGCCGAACAAATTGCTGCAATCCCGCGGGTGCGCAAAGTTGCAGTGGTAACAAAAACCGATACTTCGGATAAGCAAGCAATCGGAGAACAGCTACTTGCTGTGCAAGCACTTGGTATCGAGCTAGGTATTGACTGGGCCGAGTTGGTTCCAGTTTCTGCAGTCAGAGACGACCAAGTAGATCTGCTTAGTGGATTGCTTATGGAAATGCTCCCTGAGGGTCATGCCCTTTATCCAGACGGTGAACTAACTGATGAGCCCGAGTTAATAATGATTGCGGAATTGATCCGCGAAGCTGCCCTGGAAGGCGTTCATGACGAACTACCGCATTCAATTGCCGTAGTAATTGACGAGATGGCATTGCGAGCAGATCGCGCCGAAGACAAACCCTTAATGGATATCTATGCTCTGGTCTATGTTGAGCGCGAGAGTCAGAAACACATTGTGATCGGCAAAGGTGGAATCCGATTAAAAGAAGTTGGCACCCAAGCGCGCCTTGCAATTAGCAAGATGCTCGGAGTCCCGGTCTATTTAGACATCAGAGTAAAAATCGCTAAAGATTGGCAGCGCGATCCAAAGCAACTTTCGCGCCTTGGGTTCTAACTAAAATTACTCAGTTACTGACTCGGTGCGTTCGATGTCAGCTAACTCGGGAATCAGTTCGTACCGCTTCCCGTAGGTATCCAAAATGGCAACTAAAGCTGCGGCCAGCGGAACTGAAATGATTGCTCCGACTGCGCCAAACAAATTTGCAAACAAAATTACTGAGCCAAATGCAATAGCAGGGTGAATGTTCATAGTCAATCTACTGACTCGCGGTGCAAGTAAGTAGTTTTCTAATTGCTGGTAGATGCCTGCAAAGATCACAATGTACAGCGCATCGATTGGCTCATTAAACAATGCGAAAAGTGTTGGAATCAAAATTCCCAGGTAGGTACCAATTGTTGGGATGAACTGACTGGTGATACCTGTAATCAAACCCATTGGTAACCAGTAAGGAATCCCAATTGCCGCAAAAAATATCGAGTGCGCAGTCGCAGACACTAATGCTAAGAAAACTTTAGAAACTACAAAGCCACCAGTTTTAGCTACTGCAATGTCCCATGTTGTGATCACAATTTTCTGAGACGAAGGCTTTAGCCACGAGGCGATTAAACGCCTAATCTTTGGACCGTCAGCTGCAAAATAAAATGCGAAAAGGACAAATGTTAATAGTTGAAATAGGCCACCGACGAGAGCTGAAAACACCCCAACTATGCCGCCACCAAAGCTACTAGCCCAAGTTGCAATTTGCTCGGGAGTCACATTGAGTTGCTGAATCATAGTTTTTGGATCAAGGTTCAATGAAAAACTTCGATTTAACCAGTCAGTAATGTCCGTCACTAAGTTAGGAAATGCAGAAACCAGGGAGTTTGCTTGCGAAAATAAAACGCTACCGAACAAAGCTATGAACCCAAAGGCAAATAGAATCACTCCAGAAAGCACCAAGCCGGTAGCTAGGCCACGCTTCCAGCCCCGGCGCGCCAAGCCAGCCACTGCAGGTTCCATCGCAATTGCGAATAACCACGAAAGCAGCAGTAAGAATATGAATTTCTGGTTGCTTTGGAATACCCAAGAAGCAACTAGAAAGCCCACTATCCAGATCGCTATAGTTCGCAAGCTGGAATTAAGCGCAGCCTTATCAAGGGCGATCTTGGAAATTGGGTCATTCTCAGTATTTGATGCCATGCCTAGACGCTACCTGATCCACGCTTTACTAGGTGCCGTGACACCATAGGGGTATGCCCAGTTACCGTGCCGAAGCCATTGTTTTGCGCACTCACAAGTTGGGCGAAGCCGACCGCATTATTACTTTGCTTACCCGAGACCGAGGAAAAATCAGGGCAGTAGCAAAAGGTGTTCGGCGCACTAAAAGTAAATTCGGTGCTCGTCTTGAGCCATTTAGTCGAGTTGATTTATTGGTGTTTGAAGGCAAAAGCCTCGACATCATTACGCAAGCAGAATCACTTAATGCCTACGGACAAGATCTTGCTTTGGATTATTCGCTTTGGACTGCAGGTCAAACCATGCTCGAAACCGCAGATCGACTAACGCAAGAGGAATCAATTTCTGCCGAGTCGCAATACCTACTCTTAGTTGGCGCTTTGCGAACTTTAGTTTCTGGTGAACACGCTGCCGCTTTGGTCTTAGATGCCTTCCTACTTAGATCACTTTCGTTGGCTGGCTATTCACCAAATCTTGATGCTTGCGTAATTTGCGGCACTGCTGGAGTGCAGCCATTTTTTCATGTGGCAACCGGTGGCGCCTTATGTGTGGAACATCGAGTTCCCGGTAGCGTGGCACCGCGAGCTGAGTCTTTTGCGTTAATGCAAGCACTAATTTCTGGTGATTGGGAATCGGCTGACCAGTCGCAGGCTCGGGAAAGAAATGAAGTCTCAGGAATCGTAGCGGCGTATGTGCAGTGGCATCTAGAGCGTGGATTGCGCTCTTTGCCATTGGTAGATCGGCAAATCACCTAACCATGGCAGACTTGAAACATGTTGCCTGAACCCCCGCCACATAGTTCTGGAGTTAAGCCACCCAAAATCCAACCAGATCTAATTCCTAATCACATTGCAGTCGTAATGGACGGCAATGGTCGTTGGGCTAAAGAGCGAGGTTTGCCTAGGACGGCTGGTCATGAAGCGGGCGAAGCAAGTTTAATGGATTGCATCTATGGCTCATTAGAGCTCGGAGTTAACTGGCTTTCTGCCTACGCCTTCTCAACTGAAAACTGGCGGCGCACGCCAGAAGAAGTTCGCTTCTTAATGAACTTCAATCGGGATGTGATTCGTCGCCGCCGGGATGAGATGAACGACCTGGGCGTTCGAATTCGCTGGGCTGGGCGCCGGCCAAAGCTCTGGCGATCAGTCATTGAAGAACTTGAAGCCTGTGAACAACTAACTAAAAAGAATTCCAAGTTAACTGTCACAATGTGCGTTAATTATGGGGGTCGAGCAGAGATCGTTGATGCCGTTTCAGCGATCGCACACGAAGTTGCAGCGGGACGAATTGACCCAGGCAAAGTTTCTGAAAAAACCGTTAAGAAGTTTCTGGATGAACCCGATATGCCTGATGTAGATCTTTTTGTTAGGTCTAGTGGCGAGCAAAGATTAAGTAACTTCTTGCTCTGGCAAAGTGCGTACTCAGAGTTCGTATTTCTTCCAACCCTTTGGCCTGATTTTGATCGTCGGCACTTGTGGCATGCCTGTGAAATTTATGCGTCACGCGATCGTAGGTACGGTGGGGCAGTGCCCAATCCGCTGCCAACGGACTAAGCAGACCTGCAACTCTTGCAAATGCCCAACTTCAAGAGCGCTAAGTGCAAAAACTTCCGGGATCAAATCAAAGGAAAATAATCCAAGAGGTGTTCCTGCGCTCAAGCCAGGCACTAAGTGCATGCGATTTCGAGACCTTAAGGCGAGAAAGCCACCTAAAAACGCAGCTAAAACCGTACTTAACGCAACTAGAACTGCCATACGGACTGCTTTTATGAGGAATCATCCCCAATAAAGACTATATCGGGAATGATTGCCAATAAGAAGTGACGGAAATTGCGGTTCTCATGCTTGACTTAAGTCATGGCTCAACCAAAAAAACCAAAAAAACCAACACCTGCAGTGCCAGTTGTTACCCACTCTGCCCTTCGCAAGTCGGTTACCGATGCCAGCGCGCCGTTATTGCTGCGCATCCACTCCTTAAATAAATTCTTGGTACCAGTTTTGATTGCAGCTCTCATGTTGCTTGGACTTTTCTTGCCTCCACCATTTGCTGGCATGTCACTTTCGGTTGTCTGTTTATTTATTGGCTGGCTGATGTACTTGTCTTGGCCACTACTAGATCCGCGTTCCAAATTGATCCGCTCTATTGTGCTTATCATTCTGGTAGCTGCTACCGCAGTGAAATATTCCGCGTAGTTTATGTTTGGCACTTTCCACGCATTGTGGACCTTCGATGTCACTGATGCTGATTCTTGGAATCTAACCGCGCGAAGTGCATTAACGGTGCTGCAGGCCAAGCCAGGATTTGTAGCGGCCGATATATTCCACAGCGCGGATGCACCGGGGCGCTATTTGGTGAAATCCGATTGGCAGGATGTTGGTTCTTACCGTCGCGCTCTAGGTTCTACTGAAGCAAAACTTGAAGTGTGGCCATTCCTAGCAGACATGCACGATGTTCCTACTGCATTCGAGAAACTCTTCACCATGAATCTGGATTCAATTACGGAGTATGAAACCAGCGTTAGTAATGAATTTTAACTTCAAAGATCGCGCTGATGCTGGGCGACAAATCGTAAATACTTTTCGCACAGAGGTCTCAAGCTTTGATATACTAATCGTGGTTTTACCTGCGGCTGCGGAAATTGCCTTGGCGTTTGCCACTGAAACGCAAACTCCAATGCGGGATTTAGTTATTGGGCGCAGCGCCACTGGCGTCGTAATTCCTAGGTTGACCAACGTAAGTGGACTCAATGTTGCGGTGATAGATGATGGCGTTGAAACCGGAACAACGGCAATTGCTATCGGAGCGATGTTGCGCGCTGAGTTGGTCAGTTCAGCAACATTAATAGTGCCGGTTTGCCCGCAATTAGTAGTTCCAAATCTGTTAGCCGTTTATGACACAGTGCATACTGTGGTATCACCACTTGAACCTGAATCACTGCGCCTGCACTACGAAGTTAATTAGCGTCTAGAAATTGCGAAATCGCAGTTTCACCCTCGGCGGTAATCTCGTAGGAGTATTCCGCAGTGCCGAGGGCCTCACCTTCAGCGGTTATCGAGGCACTTGAAATTCGCCCAGCGCTATCGATTGTGTAGGTAGAAACATAAACCGTTTCATCGATCGTATTTGTTACAACAAATGTTTGTGGCGACGAAGACGTGACTGTTCCGCTGCCTTCACCGGTGCCTGTGAGAGAATCCAGTTCGGCTAGCAACATCGCCGGCATCATTGCAGTCTCATCTACTTCGTAAACCTGGTCTTCAATTAAGTCATGAATTAAAAACAACGAATTGGCGGAATCCTGAACTGAAACTTGAACTAATTCGCTATCGATATCTAATAAAAGCTCGGTTAAGCCATTTTGTTTCGCGCTTAGCTGAGATGCGGAAATTGCCTTTTGGTAAGCCGCTAAAACCTCTGGTGATATTGCATTACTGGGCGTGGGAGTGGGCGCTATCCCACTCGCTGAGGTGCTTGGATTTGGCGAGCCACTTGCTAACGGGTCACTGTCGCCAGAGCAACCAGAAAATATCAGAGTCGCCAGCACCAGGCCAAGGTATGTGGGGACCGACCTGTTCCAGTTCATTTGCACCCTAACTTGGTCATAATCCATCGTAACTTGGATAACAGAAAGGTCAGCACCCATCGCGATAGAATAAGAATTCAAGTTCACCGGCAACCAGTCGGATGACCCTATCGAATGTTGAGTTTATGGACCGCGTAGATGCTGTAGTCAATCTTTCCAAACGCAGAGGATTTGTATTTCCTAGTAGTGAAATTTACGGGGGATCTAGATCTGCCTGGGATTACGGTCCACTTGGCGTTGAGCTAAAAGAAAATGTTCGTCGCCAATGGTGGAAAGCCGTAGTGCAGTCGCGCGAAGATGTAGTGGGAATCGACTCGGCCGTTATTTTGGCGCCTCAAGTTTGGGCTGCATCCGGGCACTTAGCTACTTTCACTGATCCTTTGACGGAATGCACATCTTGTCACAAGAGATTCCGCGAAGATCATTTACTCGAAGACTTTGAAGCTCGTAAGGGTAGAGCGCCTGAAGGCGGCCTAGCCGGAGTGCCGTGTCCTAACTGCGGGGCAAAAGGTGAGTTCACTGAGCCACGAATGTTCAACGGCATGCTCTCAACAAATTTAGGTCCAGTAATTGATGAAAACTCATTGCATTATCTACGACCTGAGACCGCGCAAGGAATTTTTACAAACTATGCAAACGTGGCTGCATCGGCGAGAAAAAAGCCACCGTTTGGAATTGGTCAAACTGGTAAATCATTTCGTAATGAAATTACTCCAGGTAATTTCATTTTCCGAACTCGCGAATTTGAACAGATGGAAATGGAATTCTTCGTCCCACCTGGCACCGATGAACAATGGCACGAGTATTGGTTAGAAGAGCGCTGGAATTGGTATCTAGATTTAGGGCTATCGGCTGAAAACTTACGCAGATTTGAACATCCAAAAGAAAAGTTATCTCACTACTCAAAACGAACTACTGACATTGAGTACCGCTTTCAATTTGGTGGCAGCGAGTTTGCTGAACTAGAAGGTATTGCTAATCGGACCGACTTCGATTTGACTGCGCACATGGAAGCATCAGGCAAAGACTTGTCATTCTTTGATCAAGAAACTGGCGAGAAGTACGTGCCTTACGTAATTGAGCCAGCTGCTGGTCTGACTCGCGCAGTTCTTGCTTTCATGCTTGAGGCATACGACGAAGATGAAGCCCCGAATACTAAGGGTGGAGTCGACAAACGAGTAGTAATGCGTTTCGATAAACGTTTAGCTCCGGTGAAGGCTGCAATTTTGCCGCTCTCTCGTAATGCTGATTTAAGTCCAAAAGCTCGAGATTTGGCTACGGAATTGCGCAAGAACTGGAACATTGAATTTGATGACGCTGGAGCGATTGGCAGACGCTACCGAAGACAAGATGAAATCGGAACTCCGTATTGCATCACAGTTGACTTTGAAACCCTAGAAGACAATGCCGTCACAATTCGTGATCGCGACACCATGGAGCAAGAGCGAGTTGGACTTGATTCCGTAGTTTCGTGGTTAGGCGCTCGCCTAATCGGCTGCTGATGTTTGCAGACCTACTAGCCACCGATCCAGTCATTGAGTTAGCTCCTATGGCTGGCGTTACCAATCGCGCTTTTCGCAGAGTTTGCCGAGAAGCTTCAACTGAGATTCGTAACGCGGCAGGGCAAACTGACTTGGACAATACGGTCTATGTGGCTGAGATGACTACTTCGCAAGCGTTACTTATGCGCCATCCAGATACTTTGGATTTAGTTACTTTTGATGGCGATGAAAAAACCCGAAGTGCACAACTATATGGCGTGGACCCGGAAATAGTAGGCGCGGCTGTGCGCATGCTAGTTGACGAAGATATGGCTGACCATGTTGATTTAAACTTTGGTTGCCCAGTGCCAAAGGTAACGCGCAAAGGTGGCGGTAGTGCCTTGCCGTGGAAACGAGACTTGTTCACCAGCATTGTTAATTCGGCTGTGGCAAATGCCCAAGGAAAAGTTCCAGTGACTGTGAAGATGCGTATTGGAATTGATGATGATCACATTACTTACCTTGATGCTGGGCGAATTGCAGCTCAGGCAGGCGTAACTTGGGTTGCATTACATGGCAGGACCGCAGCCCAGTATTACGGTGGTAAAGCTGATTGGAGCGCAATAGCTCGATTAGTTGAACATATTCCAGGTACCCCAGTACTTGGCAATGGAGATATTTGGTCAGCGCAAGACGCTCAACGCATGTTAGATCAAACTGGAGCGCGGGGCGTAGTAATTGGCCGCGGTTGTCTCGGACGTCCGTGGTTGTTTGGTCAAATTCGAGCATCATTTGCAGGCGAAGAAGTTCCAGGCGAACCAAAATCTGGTGTAATTCTTGATCTGATGCGCAGACATGCGCAACTATTAGTGCAAATGCATGGCGATGACTTTAGGGGATGCCAAGAAATGCGAAAGCACATGGCCTGGTATCTAAAGGGCGTAGTTGCTGGCAGTGAAACTCGGGGAGCGCTCTCGTTAATTTCAAGCCTGGCCGAACTCGATTCCTTACTTTCAACAATTGACCCAGACCAAGTTCTCGATGAAGAACTTGCTCGATCACCGCGCGGTCGAACTACGCCCGATCGTCGCGTTAACTTGCCTGATGGTTGGTTAAACTCCCAAACCATGTCAAACAGTGAGCAGGAAACAGTCCGCGAAGCTGAACTAGCAGTAAGTGGTGGCTAGATGATCGGGAAGTATTCAGAGTTAGACACTCAACGCTGGGTGCCAGAGCCAAATAAGAGTGTGGAGCGCACCGAATTCGCGCGTGACCGAGCCCGCATTATGCATAGTTCTGCGCTTCGTCGCCTGGGTGTTAAAACTCAAGTCATGGAAGCAGGGCAAGAAGATTTTCCTCGCACCCGGCTCACACATTCCCTTGAGGTAGCACAAGTTGGCAGAGAGTTAGGTGCTGCTCTGGGTTGTGATCCTGAT
>JBIIFI010000014.1:0-9019 GCA_044237405.1 Candidatus Nanopelagicales bacterium
GCTCTGGCATTGGTGAGCCAGATTTTGGAACACCAAAATCTGAATCTGATGTCATGGTTAGCGTAACCATCGATGGGGAAACCCACATTGTTCCCGAAGGCACTTCAGTCATGCGCGCAGCCGGTGAAGCTGGCTGCGCTATTCCAAAACTTTGTGCAACCGATTCTCTGCAACCATTTGGATCCTGCCGAATGTGCATTGTTGAAATTGATGGCCGTAAAGGTACCCCGGCGTCTTGTACTACTCCAGTTGAAGACGGCATGGTAGTTCGTACGCAAACAACTAAAGTTGCAAAACTTCGCAAGAGCGTGATGGAGCTTTACATTTCTGACCACCCACTTGATTGCTTAACTTGCTCGGCAAATGGTGACTGTGAATTACAAGACATGGCAGGTGTGGCTGGACTTCGCGAAGTTCGCTACGGCATGGATGGCAAGAATCACCTAGATGCCCCTACTGATTCCTCAAATCCATACTTTTCTTTTGATGAGAGCAAATGCATTGTCTGTAATCGGTGCGTCAGAGCTTGTGATGAAGTTCAAGGAACTCTGGCATTAACGATTGAGGGACGTGGATTTAACTCCAAGGTAAGTCCTGGTGGCTTGAACTTCCTATCAAGTGAATGTGTTTCCTGTGGTGCTTGTGTTCAGGCTTGTCCAACAGCCACGCTACAAGAAAAGTCAGTTATTGATTTAGGTATGCCAACTCGGACCGTGCAAACTACTTGCGCATATTGCGGCGTTGGCTGTTCCTTCAACGCCGAACTACGCGGCGATGAGTTAATTCGCATGGTGCCAACTAAAACTGGTGGTGCCAACGAAGGCCACAGTTGCGTTAAGGGCAGATTCGCCTGGGGATACGCCTCGCATTCAGATCGCATCACCAAGCCAATGTTGCGCGAAAAAATTACCGATGACTGGCGTGAAGTTTCCTGGGACGAGGCAATTCAATTTACAGCTACGAAATTCAAAGCCATCCAGGAAAAGTACGGCGATAACAGTATCGGCGGCATCTCTTCCTCAAGATGCACCAATGAAGAAATCTTTGTGGTGCAAAAAATGGTTCGCGCCGCTTTCGGCAACAACAATATTGATACCTGCGCCCGCGTTTGCCATTCACCAACTGGCTATGGCTTAAGTACTACTTACGGAACATCAGCTGGTACCCAAGACTTCAAATCAGTTGCAAAAGCGGATGTAATTCTGGTCATTGGAGCCAATCCAACTGACGCTCATCCAGTTTTTGCCTCGCGCATGAAGCGCCGGCTTCGTCAGGGCGCTAACTTAATCGTGATCGACCCACGAAGAATTGATTTAGTTGAATCGGCTCACATCAAGGCCGACTACCACTTGCAATTACAGCCAGGAACAAACGTTGCAGTGATTAATTCAATTGCACATGTGATCGCAACTGAAGGTTTAATCGATGAACAATTCGTTGCAGAACGTTGCGATCCTGGGCCATTTAAGCGCTGGCGTTCATTTATCGAATTGCCTGAGAACAGTCCAGAAGTCGTGGAAGCACAATCTGGAGTTCCTGCAGAAACAATTCGCCAAGCTGCTCGGTTGTATGCAACGGGCAAGAATGCGGCTATCTATTACGGACTAGGCGTAACTGAACATTCACAGGGCTCCACCATGGTTATGGGTATGGCTAACCTTGCGATGGCTACCGGCAACATTGGTCGTGATGGCGTGGGTGTTAATCCACTTCGCGGTCAAAACAATGTGCAAGGCGCTTGTGACATGGGATCATTCCCACACGAACTCTCGGGTTACCGCCATGTCTCGGATAACGCAGTTCGGGAACAATTTGAAATGCTTTGGGATGTTAAGTTGATGCCAGATCCGGGCATGCGAATTCCAAACATGTTCGACAACGCAATCTCTGGTGAGTTCCGTGGATTATTTGTTCATGGCGAAGACATTGCTCAGTCTGATCCAAATACCAAGCATGTGGAACATGCCTTAACTTCGATGGATTTGATCGTAGTCCAAGACTTATTCCTTAACGAAACATCTAAGTTTGCCCATGTGTTCTTGCCAGGTACATCGTTCTTGGAAAAAGATGGCACTTTTACTAACGCCGAGCGCCGAATCAATCGCGTTCGACCAGTAATGGCTGCGCGCAATGGAAAGCAAGAATGGGAAATTGTTTGTGAAATTTCAGCCGCAATGGGCTATCCAATGCATTATGAAAATGCCGCACAAATTATGGATGAAATTGCAGAAATCACCCCAACATTTAGGGGCGTGAGCTTTGCCATGCTTGACGAAGTTGGCTCAGTGCAATGGCCATGTAATGATGCAGCGCCAGTTGGCACCCCAATCATGCACGTCGATGGTTTTGTTCGCGGACAAGGCCAGTTCATGGAAACTCCGTTTGTCCCTACTGAAGAGCGTTCAAATCGTAAGTTCCCATTGCTGTTAACCACTGGTCGAATTTTGAGTCAGTACAACGTAGGCGCCCAAACTCGGCGCACGGCGAACAACACTTGGCACCCAGAAGATGTTTTGGAAATCCATGAATCAGATGCTGCAATGCGCGGTATTGCCGATGGACAAAAAGTTTCGGTCTCTAGTCGAATTGGCGAAACCATTTTGCGAGCGCATGTAACTGATCGTGTTCCAGCTGGCGTAGTGCACACCACATTCCACTATCCAATGAGTGGGGCAAATGTCATTACAACGGAATATTCAGACTGGGCCACAAACTGTCCAGAGTTCAAAGTGACGGCAGTTGAAATTCGTCCGGCAGACTCAAGTGCTGCGCCAATTAATGATCTCGAAGCAGTTCTGACAAAGGCGTAACCGTGGACATATCTATTTTGACTCGTATGGCAAGTGATATTGAAAAGAACATCCCAGTGCACGAAGAAACCTATTTGCGAATTTCAGAGCATCTGGTGAAATTTTGGACACCACAAATGCGCTCAGATTTCTATCAGCATGTAGTTAGCAATCGAGATGACTTTGGTGACACTATGAACAAAGTTGTTGACGAACTTAGAGCAAAAGCAAACGCTTAACTCACGCGCCACGGAAGTGGCAAAATACGAATCAATGAACCTGCTGGGTTATCTCCAGGAGAAATAACGCCCAATCCATCTGCGTGCGTAAGTCCGCGCAACATTGCTGAACCACGAAATTCTGTTAACTTTGCGCGGCCAGAATCCAACACAATCGGTACGACTCGAGTTCGGTCACAGGGGTAGTTCTGGTCTAACTGCACTTGCATCATTCGGCTTTCAGATTGACCAACAAGGCCACGCAATGCCGGTGCCACAACGGTCAAAAAGCTAACTAGCGCAGCCAGGGGATTACCTGGCAGGCCAGCAACTAATTGTCCAGTGGATAGTTTTGCCAGCAGCGAAGGATGGCCTGGCCGCATCCAAATTTCATCAACTACAAAATCGGCGCCCAAGTTAGCCAGCGCAGCACGCAGGAAATCATGTTCGCCAAATGCGCTACCTCCAGTTACGACAATGACATCAGAACTGGATTCCTTGATTAGTTCAGTGAGTGCCGCAAGATCATCAGGACAATTCTGAGTCGAATCGATTTGCGCTCCAAGATATTGCGCCCACGGCGCCACTTGAATCGAAAGGGAATCTCGAATGTGACCAGGCTCAGGTGTGCCTTCGGTTACAAGTTCACTTCCGGTAACAATGATTGACATCGTAGGTTTCTCACGAACAAGCACTTGGTCAATTCCTGAGCTCGTTGCTAAACCGGCAACAGCAGGAGTCAAGATGCTACCCGCGCTTGCAATGATTTCGCCCAGAGCAGCTTCATCACCGGGCTGACGAATATGTTGACCAGGAGTAAATGAATTCTTGCTAGCAACAGCGCCATCAAAAAGAGTTGCCAATTCTTGCGGAATTACAAATGAGCAGTGCGGCGGGATGTGTGCGCCGGTGCTGACTTTAAGAGCGCAGCCCGCGTCAAGATAGGGCAGGTAACTGCCCGCATGAAGTTCGCCCACAATTTTCCACGGCCCTGGACCAAAAACCGCATAACCATCCATCATTGCGGTGTGTGCCGGCGGTAGTTCAATTTCTGCGATGAGATCTTGGGCCAACACTAAGTTAAATGCATCAGGTAATGACATCGAGACTGCAGATTTAGGTGCCACAGATTGGTAGCTCAGCGCTACCGCTAAGTCCCATTCCACATTGTGGTTAATCTCTGCTGGCATAGACACAATCTACCGAACCCATGTCATGCTTAATACCTATGCAGGAGTTAATCGACTTAGCGCCAGATTCGATCGTGGTAGCCGGAGGCAATGCGGTTCGCCTAGGAGGCATCGATAAGGTCATGTTGCCTATGGGCGAAATGGGTGAATCCTTACTTGCCGAAGTTGTGCAAGCTTGCCCAGGTCGGGTTTTCGTCGTGGGTTCACCGCGGGAACTAGAACTTAAGCAAATTACCTGGCTACCTGACTTAAATCCAGATGCTGGGCCAGCAGCTGGGATTTGGTCAGGACTTGGCGAGGTAACGAGTGAGTATGTTTTCATCTCGGCTGCCGATCAAACCTTAAGTCGCGATACCGTAGCGGCAATTATTAGTGCTGCTCAAAACCAAGAAGGAGCATGGGCAATTCGACCAGACGGTGGCGGTCAGCCCTTATGTGCTTGCGTCCGGACTGACTTGCTGCGCAACTTATTGGAGCCAACGCAAGGCATAAATCAGTCACCACTTCGTCTACTTTCGAATTTACAAATGATTGGCGTTAGTGTGAAGCCAGGGCAGGTAGTTGACTTCGACACTTGGAGCGATGTAGCCAAGGCAGCAAAGGGGAGTAAGTCCATGGATCAGATAACCCAGATGTGGCTAGCTCGCGTGGCTGCAATTCTTGAAGTGGATCAACACGAGGTACCGGTCGCTGAGTTACTTGATTTAACTCGCGAAGTAGCTCATGGAGTCGAACGCAAGTCAGCGCCACTTACAACTTTCCTATTGGGCTACACTGCTGGCGCAAAATCTCTTAAGGCTACCGAAGTCAAGAACTTAATCGATGTCCTTTCAAATGCTGTTGTGGAATGGGAAACCGTTGACTGATCCAATCTCACCTACAGAACGCATCCAGGTAACTAAGACTGGTGCAACTGCCAGCGTGAGCGATCACGTGGTTGGCGAAGAACCATTAGAAATTCGCATTGACGCAGGCGTTGGCCTGCAGCAACTTGCAATTACGATGCGCACCCCTGGGGCAGACATCGAACTAGGCGCTGGATTCTTGTGGACCGAAGGGTTGTTGCGGACCAGAGAAGATTTAATTGGAATTACGACTTGCAAAGACAAAGAGCTAACTCCGCGTGAGCAAGAAAATGTAATTGTTGCTCGGGTTGTCCCAGATGCTCCTGCCGTATCGCGCATACTTGAGCGCAGGTTTACGATAACGAGTGCTTGTGGTGTTTGCGGCTCGACTCATATCGAAGATTTGCGCAAACGAGGCTGTGCCAATGTATCTGAGCCTGGACTAAGTGATGACGCCCTTGCCAAACTGCCAGACTTGATGCGCCCAAAGCAAAAGATTTTTGATAAGACCGGTGGGTTGCATGCAGCCGGGCTATTTGATCCAAATGGAAATCTAATCGTGGTTCGAGAAGATGTAGGCCGGCACAATGCAGTCGACAAAGTAATCGGTTATGCCTTGATGAACGACTTGTTGCCACTTCAGGGTTACGCACTTGCTATCAGTGGTCGTGGCGGATTTGAAATTATCCAAAAAGCAATCGCAGCGGGCATCTCGGCTGTAGTTGCAGTGTCCGCACCAACTTCGCTTGCAGTAGAAACTGCGCGCGAGTTTGGCTTAACTTTGTTGGGCTTTGCTCGAAACGGCGAAGCTACCAAGTATTCGCCTGCGCCAATTGCTGACTTAAAAAACTAACAAGTGCAATTACCGCTGCATTCGCAGTCATCGCAAGCAAGCTCACCAGACCAAGCCTCCCGGCCTTCGATGATTGCAAAAATGGCTATCACCAAACTGGCGAGGCTGTCGACCCAACCCCAACTAAAAGCGTAAAAAGCAACGAGGCCAGCCAAAGTGGACACGGAAAGCCAGGCACAAAGTTGAGTCTCCTTTGCATCAGCCATTAGCAAGCGAGAATCAAGTTTTCTTCCAGTGGACATTTTTAGGTGTGCTAGGAATGGCATGATTAGCACGGACAAGAAAGTTAGAGCAATTCCAACGATACTTACTTCTGAGATGTTGTCATCGAGAAGGTTTCGGACACTGGTAAATGTCAAGTATCCAGCTAGCAAAAAGAATGTAAGGCTAATCAACTTCAAAGCCTTACGCTCTTTGTCTTCATTGAATTCGCCCGAGTAAAACTGAGCCCTAAACCTAGTTAAAACTAAAACTGCAGCAAAAACCTCTATCCCAGAGTCAAACCCGAATCCAATGAGCGAAACAAAACTGGCTATGAATCCTGCAGTAACTGCAATTACACCTTCAACAATGTTGTATGTAATTGTGAATTGCTCTAATCGAATTCCTCGAAGCTGGAGTTTTTCATTGTTTGACAAGGTATTTGGCATGAATCAAAACCTAGCAGGTTGACACTACGGATTTACTTTCTTGGGGTGAGTGACGGGACTTGAACCCGCGACGTCCTGGACCACAACCAGGTGCTCTACCAGCTGAGCTACACCCACCATGTTGCTAAAGATTTCCCTTTAACGAACGAGTCCCATTCTATGCAGGGAAGTTGCGTTGGGCTAATTCGGACTAAATTGGGCTGCGATATCTTTGGCCTGTGCTGATTCGGGACCTGGTAGATCAACAAACACCGCTTCGCGGTAGTACTTCAATTCCTTGATCGAATCCAAGATATCACCAAGGGCGCGATGATTCCCAGTCTTTGTGGGACTTGCAAAGTACACCCGTGGATACCAGCGTCGAACTAATTCTTTAATGCTAGAAACATCAATGATTCGGTAATGCAGATAAGAGTCAACGCGAGGCAAATCGCGCTGCAAGAAAATGCGATCGACGTGAACACTAGAACCTGCAAGCTGAGCCTTATTTGCCTCTGGAATGTGCGAAGTTATGTAATCGAACAACATTTCTTCAGCGACCTCAAGGGTCACGCCGTTTGGTATTTCTGGAAGCAATCCAGATTCGGTATGCATATTTACGACAAATGGATCCATATTTTCTAGCCGCTCTGCTGGAGCTTGGATCACTATATTCAAACCTTCAGTTACGACTTCAAGCTGCGCATCCGTTATAACGCAGGCAATTTCAACCAATAGGTCATTTTTGAAATCAAGACCAGTCATTTCGCAGTCGATCCAAACAATCCGGTCGGTCTCAGTAGTTTCACTCACGCCTTAAGCATATAAGCAGTACTTGATCGATTGGTTTCGGGTAGGAGAAGTTACTAAAACCTAGATCGCCTGTGTAAACCAAGTAGAATTCAAGTATGAAACGTGTTGCAATGACTTTGTTTTTATTGGGATTTATGTGTCTGGTTGCCTTCACCGTAATCGGCTCCGAAGTTGATGCCGACGGCAAGCTAGTTGAGCCATTTTTTCTAATTCCAATTGCATGGCTATGTTTTATGGCTGGTGGATTCCTTGCAATTGCCCACTTTATAAAGCGCCGTATCACAAAGTAGTTTTTCGTTCGTGATCAATTATCTGAGAGTAAACTAGGCACATGACTCGATACGGCTCAATGTATGGACCAAATATCACTTTCTTGGGTGTCGATGAATGCGACATCGAAGTACCTGCTTCCTACGCGGATGCAGATGTTGTAATTGTGGGTGCGCCTTTTGATGGTGGTACAAGCTACCGATCAGGTGCTCGCTTTGGGCCTAAGGCCATGCGGGAAGTTTGCAATGAAGAACACAACGGATCTCGCGAAAGTATGGCACTTCGCGTCAATGGCCTAAAAGATCTGCGTGTCTATGACATGGGCGATGTTGAAATGTATTCCGGTGACGCCGTTAAGTCTTGCGAAAACTTAGAAAAAGTTATTGAGAAGATCGCTGCCTCGGGCGCAATCCCATTAGTACTCGGTGGTGACCACACCGTAACTTGGCCGAATGTAACAGGTGTTGCTCGTGGCGCAGACATGTGGGGACGAGTTGGAGTTATTCACTTCGATGCCCATGCTGACACTGGTGATATTGCGTTTGGCTCACTAGTAGGTCACGGCCAACCGATGCGACTGTTAATTGATAGCGGGGCAGTGCGCGGCGATAGATTCATTCAAGTTGGACTTCGTGGCTATTGGCCGCCACCAGACATCCTTGATTGGATGGCAGCCCAAGGCATGCGTTCATATGAAATGACTGAGATTGTGCATCGTGGCCTTAAAGAATGTATCGATGAAGCAATTCAAATTGCGCTCACAGAATGCGACGCCGTTTATTTGAGCGTTGACATTGATGTGGTGGACCCAGGTTCAGCGCCGGGTACTGGAACTCCAGAGCCTGGCGGATTAACTTCGCGCGAACTTCTCGACACTGTTCGCCGAATGGCCTACGAGCTACCAATCGTTGGCGTCGATGTCGTTGAAGTCAGCCCGCCGTATGACCACGCTGACATCACTGCATTACTTGGTAACCGAGTAGTGCTTGAAGTTCTTTCCGCAATGGCGCGCCGTCGTAAAGACGCTCGTGATGGAACTAATTGGAATCCAGGCCAACCAATTCTTGATGGTCGTTAAATATTTCCGTTATCAAGACCAGTTAGAACTTCTTGGGCTCTGACTCGCAACTCAGGCAAATCACTTAGGCGCTTCAAACCATTAACTTGCTGACCCATGCGATGGTTCTTTGCGAAAGCCTCTTGGTTTCGATCTAAGAAGTCCCAATACAAAGTTGTGAATGGGCAAGCATTGTCACCTACACGAAGTTTTGGGTCGTAGTGGCAACCCTTGCAAGATTGGGTCATCCGGCTGATGTAGGCGCCACCTGCTGCGTATGGCTTGGTCATCAACTTTCCGCCATCAGCGTGCAATCCCATTCCAATTACATTTGGAACCATCACCCATTCGGTTG
>JBIIFI010000015.1:0-8961 GCA_044237405.1 Candidatus Nanopelagicales bacterium
AATTGAAGAAGAAGCGTCTTCAGAAGAAGCATCTTCAGAAGAAAAAACTGACGAAGCGTAAATAAATGGTTCTATCGAATGAGCCCCTCGTTGCTAACGCAGCGCAGGGGCTCATTCGTATTCGTGGCAAAATCGCCTACGATGGCAAAGATTTCTCAGGCTGGGGTATGCAACCAGACCGACGCACAGTTCAGGGCGAACTTGAAAATGCCATCTCAACTCTGCTTCGGGTTGATCGCGTGATCGTGCAGTGTGCAGGTCGCACTGACGCTGGGGTTCATGCCACAGCCCAGGTAATCCACTTCGACATTGCTGAGAAAGATGCAATGGAAATGAAGGATCTAACTTACAGAATCAATGCGATTCTTCCGGAAGATATTTCAATTCAAGAATTAGAAGTAACAGCTGCCGACTTTGATGCCAGGTTCGCGGCTTTGTCGCGGCGTTACGAGTATTTGATTTATCAGGGACCCCGCAATCCATTGCTAAGGGATCGGGCGCACCGCAGCTACCTGCCATTAAATGTTCAGGCCATGAATGAAGCGAGCCAATCCCTAATTGGCCTTCATGACTTCTCGGCATTTTGCAAAAAACGCGAAGGTGCAACAACTATTCGCACCTTAATGAAATTTACTTGGACAGAGACACCAGACGGATTAATCAAAGTGGAACTTGAAGCTGATGCTTTTTGCTATTCAATGGTTCGTGGCCTCATTGGCGCGGTGCTAGCAATTGGTGAAGGTAAGTTCGATAAAGCTTGGTTAGAAAATTACTTAGCTGGCAAGGAACGCGAAGCTCACGTGTTTGCGGCTCCCGCGCTAGGCCTTACCTTGGTTGATGTTAAGTACCCAGATCCGGCTGAGTATGCCACGCGAATTGCAGAGACATTACAAGTAAGGGAATCCGATGGGGCATCTTGATGTCCAGCATGTGACTTATTCACTTCCTGACGGCCGAATTTTGTTACTTGATGTTTCGTTTCGAGTTGGCGAAGGCGCTGTAACTGCACTCATTGGTGCAAACGGTGCCGGCAAGTCAACGCTGATGCGAATGATTGCCGGGGATGAGCAACCGCATGAAGGAAGCATTGCCAAAACTGGTGGTCTAGGCGTTATGCGTCAGTTTGTTGGTCATATGACAGATGGCACCGTAAAGGACTTACTGTTAACGGTTGCGCCTGTAGCAATCGCTGATACTGCTGCGCGAATCACCGCAACGGAAAAAGCGATGACCCAAGATCCCAGCGAAAAGAATCAAATGGCTTACGCGCAAGCGATTGCCGACTGGGCAGATGTTGGTGGCTACGACATTGAAGTGCTTTGGGACGTTTGCACTATGGCAGCAGTTCAATTGCCATTTGATCAAGCGCAACACCGCAGCGCTGGCAGCCTTTCTGGCGGTGAGCAAAAGCGGTTAGTTCTGGAGGCCTTGCTACGTGGCCCCGAAGAAGTTTTACTGCTAGATGAACCAGATAACTACCTAGATGTTCCTGGCAAAAAGTGGCTGGAAGATCAGCTCAATGAAACCAAGAAGACTGTGTTGTTTGTCAGTCACGATCGAGAACTGTTGGCAAATACTGCTAAACAAATTGTGACCCTAGAACTTGGTCATGCTGGCAATTCAGTCTGGATTCATGGTGGGGGCTTTGCCAGCCACGGGCAAGCACGAAAAGATCGGTTTGCGCGTCTGGAAGAACTTCGTCGCCGATGGGATGAAGAACACCAAAAAATTAAAGACCTAGTGCAGATGCTAAAAGTTAAAGCTAAATTCAATGATGGCTTAGCTTCGCGCTACCAAGCAGCGCAGACTCGTTTGAAGAAGTTCGAAGAAATTGGACCACCACAAGAAATTCCTATTGAGCAAAATGTAAAGATGCGACTAAAGGGTGGGCGAACCGGAAAGCGAGCCGTTGTTTGCGAGAGCCTTTCGCTTACTGGACTTGTCGAACCATTTGATCTTGAGATTTGGTTTGGCGAACGCATTGGCATTCTTGGCGCAAACGGTTCAGGTAAAAGTCACTTCCTTAGATTGCTTGCTGCTGGCGGAACTGATCCAGAGCTTGAACACTTGCCAATAAGTGATGTAACCATTGATCCAGTTGCACACACTGGTAAAGCAAAGCTGGGCGCCCGAATTAGGCCAGGGTGGTTTGCCCAAACTCATCACCATCCAGAGCTGCTCGGGCGGACTTTAATTGAGATTTTGCATCGCGGTGATGAACATAGAAACGGAATGCAGCAAGAGCAGTCCGCGCGCGCTCTGGATCGGTATGGATTAGCGGGCGCCAGTGAACAAAAGTTTGAATCGCTCTCAGGTGGACAGCAAGCCAGATTTCAAATTTTGTTACTAGAACTTTCCGGCGCGACATTGTTGTTGCTTGATGAACCAACCGACAACTTAGACCTCGAGTCGGCAGAAGCGTTAGAGCGCGCTTTAGATGCGTTCGAGGGCACTGTCTTGGCCGTTACGCATGATCGCTGGTTCTCGCGAACCATGGATCGGTTTGTTGTTTTCGGCGGCGATTCAACAGTTCGAGAATTCGATGAGCCAGTGTGGGACGAGAAGCGCGCTAAAAGGTAATCTGAGAAACATGATTATGGAAACTGCCTTTATGGAGATCGTGCCAGGCAAAGAACTTGAATTCGAAGCAGCAATGGAACAGGCAAAAGCAGTTGTTGCCCAAGCCAAGGGTTTTCAAGTTATTCATGTGCACCGTGGCGTTGAGAAGCCATCTACCTATTTGATCGCCATTGGTTGGGACACCGTAGAAGATCACATGGTTGGGTTTCGCGAATCAGAATTGTTCACGCAGTGGCGCGGATTAATCGGTCCGTTTTTTGCAAACCCACCAGAGGTAACTCACTGGAAATTACAGGCGTAATTTCCAGGCGTTAGCCAAGTGCGTGGGCGATTGCTCGGCACGCGTTGTAGGCATCCAAATGCATTTCTTCCAAGTCTGGATTCGGCCAAGATGACTGCTTAGCAACTACAACTCCGCGTGGCCGATCAACATAAAGCATCTGGCCGTGAATACCAATACCCATGATGACATCGGGATCGTTTCCTGGTTTGTAACAGAACGAGCGGTAGACACCTTTTTCAAAGGTGTCTTTAAAGTCTCCAGTTGCCCATTGCTCGGCGCTGCCGTTTTCATAAACATCGCGCAAAAACTCTGAATCTATTGCTCCCATTCCACCATCACGAATCATCATGCCAAAGCGGACCATGTCGCGAGGAATTATGGAAAGTCCACCAGCTGCTCGGGGAGACCCTTCTCGATCTAATGTGATGTGACCCGGTGCCTCAGTACCGATTTTGCTCCACATGAATTTAGAAAGCGCTTCGGCATAAGGCATGCCACTGGCAGCCTCAATCACCCAGCCAACAAGGTCGGTTGTCGGCGACATGTAGCGAAACTTTTGGCCATGCTCTCCCTCTTTCTTTCGAGAGGCAATGAATTCATGCAAGTTTGGGGCACCCAGGGGAGCTGGATACCAACCCACGGAATGGCGATAGGCAATAACGTCAGGACCTGGGGTGTAATCCTCTTCGAATTGGTAACTTGCAGCCATGTCGAGCAGATTGCGCACAGTTGCGTCACCAAAGCCGCTGTCTTTAACTTCTGGGACATACTTTGTCACCAAAGCATCCACGTCAATCAGGCCCTCTTGTACTAGGGCACCGACGAGCAGTCCAGTAACTGACTTAGTGACACTAAAAATCAAGTGTGGCTCAAGATCGCTAACTCCAGGAGCCAACCATTCAAAAACTAGATCTTCACCTTTTGCAACAGTAAAGGAGTCAGTATTTGTGGTGGCTAGATAATCAGAAATCTTCTTTGCGCCCTCATGGGTTTCAATCGAAATTTCTCCCAGCTCGGGCTTAATCTGTGGGTTTAAAGCTCGAGGGGATTTCGCGCAGTTAACTTGCGCAGTCGGTAGCAATTCCCGTACATGGCGAAATGACCAAAAGGTATTTTCTGGCATCAGCCAGTTATCAAGAGTGGGACGAGTCATGTCTTTAGTATGACGGTTTGCGATCCAAATCGTGCAGATCTGGCAATAGCATTATGAACAATTGGAAGACGATCGAAATAGAAACTGCCGCAATGTAAACAGGGCGCACACCAAATGCATCAACACTCACACCAGTTACAAACATTCCAATCGGACCACTTGCGTAGAACAAGGCAGTTTGTACGCCAAAGACTCGTCCTTGAATATGTGGGGCCACTCGTTGTTGTACGAGGGAGTTCATCAAAGGATTCATCGGACCCCAGCCAAGCCCCAGTATGAATCCGGAAAGTACAAATAATCCAATCGGCGGAAAGAAAGTCATCGGGATCATTGCAATCGAAGTTGCAGCTAGCGCACCGATAACAATACTTCGCTTTGTAAAGCGCTTCACTAAACGCGGGTAAGCCAGCATGGATGCAATGCCACCAAGTGCCATCGAAGACAACACATAACCTAAGCCGCGCGGGTCATCGATGTCAGAGAAGTACTTTGGTAAAACAATGGATTCGGTTGGTAGATAAACCATAGCCAAGAACACGATTGAAATTGTGAAGTAGTACATAGCCTTGTCGGATTTGAGAACTTGCAAACCTCGTAATGTGCTGGTCCAAAACTTTTCTTGATCATTAATTTCTTCTCGATGCTCCAGGCCAAGGTCACCAACATGCAACATCGAAATCAAAATAATTGCCAAAATAAATGCGATGAAAACAATCCACATTGAGTTCGCGGCGCCAACGAGCGAGATAGCAACAGCACCCAATGCCGGACCCAATGCCCAGCCACCAGAAAACACTGCTTCATGCCAAGAGTTAAGTTTGTCCATTGAGGTATTACTGGCTTTGGCAACATCAGGAATTAAAGATTTACGCGCGGTATAGCCCGCAGGATCAAAGGCAGCGCCAAGTACAGCAAACGTTGCAATGGATGCAAACGTTAAACCAAACAATGAATCCCAAATTGGAAAGAGCATTACCGAAAGTGCAGAGAGTAAGTCCGAGCCGATCGAAACTCGCTTTCGGCCATAGTGATCAATCAAGGCGCCAACAAACGGGGAAATTATGATTCCCGGAATGGCAGAAGCTGCCACCACAATTCCAGCCTGCGTAGCTGATCCGGTGCGCTCAAAAATGAGCCAGGGGATAGTTATGATCGCGATTGCGTTACTTAGCCCGGATAGGGCATTAGCCCCTTCGAGCAGGTAAAGGGGGCGCCGGCTGACTTTCATGCGGCTTTAGCACATCCCTTTTTCGGTCTAGATAGGCAAAATTGTTGGTTTCTGCCTAATTTTAGCGGTTTTCCTAGGCTCGAGCCTACCTCAGGGTTTAGACCTCGTTTTGACCCACGCCCAGAAATACAGGTAATCTAAGGATTCGTTGTGCCTTTAGGCATAAGGAAAACTAGCAATCCAAACCCAATTATTTAGACAAAGAAGGCTCACTGTGCGCACGTACTCACCAAAGCCAGGCGATGTGAATCGCGAATGGCATGTTATCGATGCAACTGACGTTGTTTTAGGACGTCTAGCGTCACAAGTTGCTGTGCTGTTGCGCGGCAAGCACAAGCCAATCTTTGCGCCACATGTTGACACTGGCGACTTCGTCATTGTCATCAATGCCGAAAAAATTGCCCTAACAGGTCAGAAGCTTGAGCAAAAGATGGATTACCGTCACTCCGGTTTCCCGGGTGGTTTACGTGCAACTAACTACGTTGAATTGCTAGCAACAAACCCACGTCGCGCTATTGAAAAAGCCGTCAAGGGAATGCTTCCGCATAACAAGCTCAGCGATGCTCAAATTACAAAGCTAAAGGTTTACGCAGGCGATGTGCATCCACATGCTGCCCAGAACCCAAAGCCATTCGAGATCACTCAGGTTGCGCAGTAAGCGCTCGCGGACACATAGATTTTTACGAAGGGAAATAACATGTCAGAGAACGAAGTAGACGTAGTAGAAGACATCCTTGGCGATGAAGTTGAAGCAGAGTTGACGGAGTACACATCCGAAACTCCAGCAGCAGCTGTTCGCGAACCACGTAAGGCACCAGATACACCAGGTGCTGCAACTGGACGTCGTAAGGAAGCTATCGCTCGCGTTCGCATCGTTCCAGGAACTGGTCGTTGGGTAATCAACGGTCGCACCCTAGAGGATTATTTCCCAAACAAAGTTCACCAGCAGTTGGTGAATGATCCATTCAAGACTCTTAACTTTGAAGGTGCCTACGATGTAATCGCACGCATCGATGGTGGCGGAATCTCCGGTCAAGCTGGCGCATTGCGTCTTGGTGTTGCTCGCTGCTTAAACGCAATCGATGTTGAAGGTAACCGCGGTGACCTGAAGAAGGCCGGATTCCTAACTCGCGATGCCCGCATCAAGGAGCGCAAGAAGTACGGTCTAAAGAAGGCTCGTAAGGCTCCGCAATACTCCAAGCGTTAAATTATGTCGGGCCGACTTTTTGGCACCGATGGCGTTCGTGGTTTAGCGAACGGTCTATTAACTGCTGAGTTAGCAACAAATCTCGGAGTTGCAGCAGCTCAAGTTCTCAGCGAACATGGCGATTTTTCGGCGCGCAAAAATTCTCGTCCCTTTGCAATCGTTGGCCGCGATCCTCGTGCCAGTGGTGAATTCCTGCAGGCAGCAGTTAGCGCTGGATTAGCAAGTGCGGGAGTAGATGTTATTGATGTTGGCGTTCTGCCAACCCCAGCAGTTGCCTTTTTGACTGAAACAACGGGCGCAGATCTTGGAGTCATGCTTTCGGCTTCACACAATGCCATGCCAGACAATGGCATTAAATTCTTTGCACGTGGTGGCATCAAATTAGACGATGCAATCGAAGACGCGATCGAGGCTCATTTAGAAATTGTCAGCGAGTTACCTACTGGCGCTGATGTAGGCAGAATTCGCGTAGATCATGACTTAGTAGAAAAATATCTGCACCATTTAAATGCCACTATTTCAAACTCACTTGAAGGGTTAACAGTTGTAATTGATGGCGCCAATGGTTCGGCATCCCTTGTTGGTCCAGAAGCCCTTCGCCGTGCGGGCGCACATGTAATAACGATTCATTGTGAGCCAGATGGTTTGAACATAAATGAAAATTGTGGGTCTACGCACATGGCAGACCTTATGGCAGCGGTTGTGAAGCATGGCGCTGATGTTGGCATCGCTCACGATGGTGATGCTGATCGATGCCTAGCAGTTGATGCATCTGGCGCATTTGTTGATGGTGATCAAATTTTGGCAATTCTTGCATCTGGTCGCAAAGCTCGCGGTGAGTTGGTAGGAAACACCGTCGTAGCAACTGTGATGTCTAACTTAGGCTTCAACATTGCAATGGGAGCTCTCGACATTGAGGTTATCGCCGCTGCAGTCGGCGACCGGTATGTGCTCGAAGAAATGCGCACAGGGGGATTCACACTCGGCGGCGAACAAAGTGGTCACGTAGTCATGAGTGAATTCGCTGCTACAGGCGATGGCGTACTAACTGCATTACATCTGCTTTCAGAAATGAAGCGAACCGGACAGTCGATGGCACAGCTTGCTGCTCTAGTAAATCGGTTACCTCAAGTTTTAATCAATGTGCCAAATGTAAATAAAGATGCCACATCAAATGGCGCAGTTACTGAGGCTGTTGCAAAACTGGAAAAAGAACTTGGAACAACTGGACGCATCTTGTTGCGACCAAGTGGAACTGAGCCGTTAGTGCGCGTGATGGTGGAAGCTGCGACCGCCGAGCAGGCGCAATCCGTTGCCCAAGAACTTGCTGATGTAGTGGCTACCCACTGCGCCCTGACCTAATCGGTAGACTCAAGTTATGTGCGGAATCGTAGGTTATGTCGGCCCGCAACAAGCCCAAAATGTAGTAATTGAAGGTTTGCGTCGCTTGGAATACCGAGGCTACGACTCAGCCGGTATCGCAATTGTTTCTGAGCAAAAAATCCAAACTCGAAAAAAAGCCGGAAAATTAGCCAACCTCGAAGCTGAGTTAGTTGATAGTCCAATTTCACCTTCACACACTGGAATCGGTCACACGCGTTGGGCCACACATGGCGCACCTAATGATGTTAATGCTCACCCACACGTTAGTGAAGATGGCAAAATCGCGGTAATTCACAATGGCATCATCGAAAACTTTGCAATGCTGCGCGACAAGTTAATTGCCGAAGGTGTCACGCTTCGCAGCCAGACCGATACTGAGGTGGTTGCTCATCTACTTTCCAAGCAGATGAAGTCAACACCAGGACTTGCCGATGCGCTTCGCGAAGTTTGCCAAATATTGACTGGGGCATTCACCTTGGTTGTGGTGCACTCAGAAACACCTGATGTAGTTGTGGCTGCGCGTCGTAACTCACCGCTTGTTGTTGGCCGCGGTGTTGGCGAGAATTTTCTGGCATCCGATGTTGCGGCTTTCATTACGCACACCCGTAACGCCATTGAACTTGGCCAGGATCAAATTGTTGAAATTACTCCTGATTCAATCCAGGTCACAGATTTCTATGGCAAGCCAGCCGCTTACACAGAATATGAAGTTACTTGGGACACAGCTGCTGCCGAAAAAGGTGGCTTTGACTTATTTATGCTCAAAGAGATTGCCGAGCAACCAAAAGCTGTTGCAGATACTTTGCTAGGGCGAATTGATAAGTCAGGCAAAGTCACTCTTGCTGACCTAGGTCTAGATGACAAATTCTTAAAGACCATCGACAAAATCATCATTACTGCGTGCGGTACTGCATATCACTCGGGCCTGATAGCAAAGTATGCGATTGAGCATTGGACTCGAATACCGTGCGAAGTTGAATTAGCAAGTGAGTTTAGATACCGCGACCCAATTTTGACACCAACTACTTTGGTAGTTGCGATCAGCCAATCGGGCGAGACCATGGACACATTGATGGCTATGCGGTATGCCCGCGAGCAAGGCGCAAAAGTTCTGGCGATCTGCAATA
>JBIIFI010000017.1:0-8611 GCA_044237405.1 Candidatus Nanopelagicales bacterium
TATCGGCATAGCGATTCTTGCCGATTTCTGCTGGATCGATGTCGATGTGAATGACTTTTGATTTTGGAGAGAAGGACTCAAGTTTTCCAGTCACACGATCGTCAAAACGAGCACCAAGAACAATTAATAGATCCGCTTTTTGGAGCGCACCAACAGCGCCAACAGTTCCATGCATACCTGGCATACCCATGTGCTGAGCATGTGAATCTGGAAATGCGCCACGAGCCATCAAGGTCGTGACAACTGGAATGCCGGTTAGTTCAGCAAGTTGACGCAGCTCTCTATGAGCCTGGCTACGAATTACGCCACCACCTACATAAAACACTGGACGATGCGCATCAACAATCATGCGCGCAGCTTCTTTAATCTGGCGACCATGCGGTTTGGTAGTTGGCTTGTAACCTGGCAAGTCAATGTGTGTTGGCCAAACAAATTCCGCGCGAGCCTGCAAAGCATCTTTGGTGATGTCAACTAGTACGGGGCCAGGTCGACCAGAACTTGCAAGATGAAAAGCTTCTTTGATTGCGCGAGGAATATCTTCAGCTCGCGTTACTAAATAGTTGTGCTTTGTGATTGGCATTGTGATGCCACGAATGTCAGCTTCTTGAAACGCGTCTGAACCAATAAATGCACTTGGTACCTGGCCTGTGATCGCAACCATAGGAACTGAATCCATGTGGGCATCAGCAATCGGAGTTACTAAGTTAGTGGCACCAGGACCACTGGTGGCCATGCAAACTCCAACGCGATTGCTGGCAGCTGCATATCCTTCGGCTGCGTGGCCGGCACCTTGTTCGTGGCGCACCAAAATGTGTCGCACGGAAGGTGAATCCATTAATGGGTCATAGACCGGAAGAATTGCGCCACCTGGAATACCGAACACAACGTCGACATCAGAATGTTCCAGAGATCTAACTAGACTCTCGGCGCCTGTAATTTGCTCAGACATGCTATTGCTCCTTGCTCGAAGGATCGCTTCGATTTAAGTTCATCGTTGGCTGGTCTTAGGTGACATCACTTCTGCGCCTAATTGACTTGTAACAGAAGCTGCGCCCGATTGGCTTGTGGCCTTTCGATTGCATCACCACCACCGATGAAGGTGTTGATAGTTGTTCCACTGTAGCCCCCGTGAGTCACAGGAGTCACATCCAGTGAGACAGGTGTCCACATATTGAGATAGCGAAACAGGCCATTTCTCGCCACCCAAGTCAGCGCAAACTGCCTGCCTGGAATACCGTTGGGCTAGGACAAAGCCCTTGAATTCACAGGTTTGTATTAGTCGGAAGGTCGCGCCATGACTAAGTATGTTTACGACTTCACCGAAGGTGACAAGGATCAAAAAGACCTTCTGGGTGGCAAGGGTGCCAACCTGGCTGAAATGACCAAACTAGGTTTGCCAGTGCCCCCCGGCTTCACCATCTCGACGCAAGCTTGTCGCGAGTATTTAGTATCCGGCGCTGAACCCGCCGCACTTCGCGTCGAAGTAACAATGGCACTACGACGACTCGAAGATGCACTTGGTAAACGCCTTGGGGATAGCAACGATCCACTCTTAGTTAGTGTTCGCTCGGGTGCCAAGTTCTCGATGCCAGGCATGATGGAAACCGTTTTGAATGTTGGGCTTAATGACTACTCCGTTCAGGGGTTAATCAAAGCCAGCAATAACGATCGCTTCGCTTGGGATTCTTATCGGCGTCTAATTCAAATGTTTGGTAAAACGGTGCTTGATATCGAAGGCGAAGTTTTTGCCGATGCGTTACAGGCAGCAAATACAAAAGCTGGCGTTGCCACTGAAGTGGACTTGACCCCAGAACAACTACAAGAAGTTGTCGAAACTTTCAAGCAAATTGTTCGACAGCACAGCGGCAGAGATTTCCCACAGGATCCTCGCGAGCAGTTAGATCTTGCTACCCGCGCGGTATTTGATTCCTGGAACACTTCGCGAGCTCGCCTGTATCGTCGCCGAGAGCGAATCTCGGATGATCTAGGAACGGCCGTAAACATTTGCTCAATGGTGTTTGGCAACTTAGGTGAGACTTCAGGAACCGGTGTGGCCTTTACGCGCGACCCTGCTTCCGGAAAACCTGGCGCCTATGGTGACTATCTACCGAATGCCCAAGGCGAAGATGTAGTAGCCGGTATTCGAAATACATTTAGTTTGGATGAATTAAATCGAACTGATCCAACCTCGTTTAACGAGTTAATGAAAATCATGCGCAAACTTGAAACGCATTACCGCGATCTATGCGACATTGAATTTACGGTCGAAAAAGGCAAACTCTGGATGCTACAAACTCGAGTTGGCAAGAGAACTGCGGCTGCTGCTTTTAGAATCGCGACTCAACTTGTTGATGAAAGCTTGATCACAATGGACGAAGCGTTAATCCGCGTCAACGGCGCGCAGCTTGCGCAACTTATGTTCCCACAGTTTGATTCTGCGACGGCATCAAAAATTGTGGCCACTGGAATGGCAGCCTCACCAGGCGCTGCCGTTGGCAAAGCCGTTTTTGATTCGGCTACCGCAGTTAAGTGGGCTGAAAAAGGTGAGCGTGTAGTTTTAGTTCGCCGCGAAACCAACCCAGATGACTTAGAAGGAATGATCGCAGCTAACGGAATTCTTACTGCTCGCGGCGGCAAGACATCGCATGCTGCGGTAGTTGCCAGAGGAATGGGCAAAACTTGCGTTTGTGGCGCTGATGCTATCGAAGTATCAAATTCAGATCGCACGGCAACTATTGGAGACATCGTCATTAAGGAAGGTGACATGATTTCAATTGATGGCTCTACCGGACACGTTTACCTGGGCGAACTAGCGGTTGTGCCGTCACCAGTTTCTAACTATTTGGAAAATGGGTTAGCTGCTGCTATCGCCACGGAAAACGATGAAATTACTGCATTAGTTAAAGCGGTGGAACGGATTCTGAAGCACGCAGATTCAGTGCGACGACTAAAAGTGCGCACAAATGCAGATACCGCTGAAGATTCCAAGTGGGCGCGAAATCTCGGCGCTGAAGGTATCGGGCTTTGCCGCACAGAACACATGTTCCTAGGAGATCGTCGGGTCTTGATTGAGCGTGTGATTTTGGCCGACAATACCGCAGACCGAACCGCGGCACTTGATGCCCTATTGCCGATGCAGCAAAAAGACTTTGAAGAAATCTTCGAAGCAATGGACAACCTGCCAGTAACCGTTAGATTGCTGGATCCCCCATTGCACGAGTTCTTGCCAGATCGCGCGGATTTGATGGTTGAAGTTGCCTTGGGTAAAGAGCGCAACGAAGATGTGTCGCGCCAAGAATTGCTGCTAATTGCAGTAGATAGATTGCATGAATCAAATCCAATGCTTGGACTTCGTGGCGTTCGCCTTGGTCTGGTTGTTCCTGGATTGTTCGCAATGCAGGTTCGCGCGATCGCCCACGCTGCAATCAAGCGCTTGCGCGATGGTGGCAAACCAAAAGTTGAAATCATGATTCCCCTGGTTGGATCTGTCATGGAATTGCATTTAATTCGCGATGAAATTGACGTTTTGCTTGCTGACATTGCAAAGGCTGAAAATATCGACTTGCCTTTTTCTATTGGAACCATGATCGAACTGCCTCGCGCAGCATTAACAGCGCAACGTGTGGCTGAAGCCGCCGAGTTCTTCTCATTTGGCACTAACGATCTAACACAAACTACTTGGGGCTTTAGTCGTGATGACGTCGAAGCATCGTTTTTCGCTACTTACTTGGATCGCGGCATCTTTACAGTTTCGCCATTTGAGTCATTAGACGTCGATGGCGTTGGAGCTTTGATAAAAATCGCTGTTGATAAAGGCCGCGCAACCCGACCTGATATCAAGCTCGGCGTGTGTGGCGAACATGGTGGCGATCCAGAATCAATAAAGTTCTTTCACGATGTCGGATTAGATTATGTTTCTTGCTCGCCCTTTAGAGTTCCAGTTGCCCGACTAGAAGCCGGTCGAGTTAGCATTTCTTAGTTTGCAGCAGGAACTTTCGTAATTCTGACAGCAAACCAGGCAGCAACTGCAGTTGTAATCGGGGTACTTAAAGCGAGCGCTATAGACCCAATCATGATTAGGGCTAACTCCTGGGCAACCACCTCATCATTAATTAGCCTCGATAGCGGAGGACTAGCAGCAACAATCAGCATCAGTGTTACCAATGCAGACCCCACATATGCAAATGCAATTGTATAAATTGATGAAGCGATGTGGTCACGACCAATCCGCATCCCACCCACAAAAAGTTGGCGCCAGTTTTGCTTTTCACTTGCACTAGCTAGTTCCCAGACGGCCGAACTCTGTGTGACAGTTACATCATTCAAGGCTCCGAACCCAGCGATTACCATACTTGCAATCAAAAGATTGGAGAGCTTTACTTGCGAGGCGATTGCCGCCAAAATCAAATCTTCATCGCCAGTTATGCCAGTTAAGCGAAGTGCATCGGTTGACCAGAGCGCACCGATCATGGCAATGGCTGAGCCACAAAGAGTTCCAACGATTGCAGCCCCTGTTTTCAAACTGAATCCATGAACCAAATACAAAACTAAAGCAGTAATTGCAAGCACTACGCCACCAACTGCATAAACAACCTGCTGCCCTTGGATCAACGAAGGAATAAGGTATGCAATCAAAAGACCAAATGTGATTGCGAGTCCAATCAACGCCCGAATACCACCAAAGCCTGCAGTTAAGAACAGGATCACTAAGAAGAATACGAACAAAATATAGATCCCATTAGTGCGTTCAAAGTCATTAAATATATAGTCATTGCCAGTTTCAATTGGAATTGATGCAACCGATACTTTGTCCCCGGAATGAATTCCGAAGTCCACAATTGTTGGTTCGACGTCAAACTTTGCAATCTCGCCAGCATTTGGTCCCGTCAATAACTTTGCAGAGATATGTGCACATTGCGAAGTAGAGAAATTTCCTGACACATCCTGCGTTGCACCATTAGAAATACAGTCATACTTTTCGATGGTTTGAACTTCTACGGTAAAGAATTCGGATTGCTCGACATAACCAAAAATACCTTTGTCGATTTGGAGATTACTGCCTGGCCATGAAACAAAGATCGTAAAGACACCAAGAAACGTTAATGGCAGCAAAATTGCCAACAAAACTTTGTGGAGTCTGGTTTCCTTTTCAGGATCTATCCACGATGAGTCAAGATCGCTCGCCCTCTTGTGGGAGTGGCCGTGTGAACCCATGACTAGTCGCAGACTGCACCGTTGCTAGCTGAACCCACAAGTTTCACGTACTTTGCCAGAACGCCACGATCGTATTTGTGTGGAACTGGCTTGAAACTCTTACGTCGCTCAACTAGAACAGATTCATCAACAAGTAAGTCAAGTTTGCGCTCACTGATGTTGATTCGAACTTTGTCGCCGTGCTCTACGAATGCAATCGGCCCACCATCGACAGCTTCAGGTGCAACGTGACCAATGCAAAGCCCAGTCGTTCCACCACTGAATCGACCATCGGTAATAAGCATGACTTCTTTACCGAGTCCAGCACCCTTGATTGCGCCAGTGATCATGAGCATTTCGCGCATGCCCGGTCCACCCTTAGGTCCTTCGTATCTAATGATGACAACATCGCCAGCTTGGATGTCTCCGCTTTCAAGTGCATCCATTGCAGCGCGTTCACGTTCGTAAACCTTTGCTGGACCTTCGAATACATCAACAGGAATACCTGCGGTTTTGCAGACTGCGCCTTCTGGGGCAAGTGATCCACTCAAAATTGAGATACCACCTGTACCACCCATTGGATTATTCATCGCGTGAACAATGTCGCCATCAGGATCTGGCGAATCTAGATCCGCTAAATTCTCGGCCATAGTCTTACCTGTAACGGTTAGGCAATCACCATTCATCAAGCCAGCATCAAGTAGCGCGCGCATAACAACTGGAACGCCACCAACACGATCAACATCGCTCATCACGTAGCGACCAAATGGCTTAACGTCTGCCAGCAATGGAACTTTTGATCCGATGCGGTGGAAATCTTCTAGGTGCAGGTCGACATTGGCCTCATGTGCGATCGCAAGTAAGTGAAGAACAGCGTTAGTTGATCCACCAAAAGCCATCACAATTGCAATCGCATTTTCTAGTGACTGCTTTGTAATGATGTCCCGAGTTGTAATGCCTTGGGCGATCAAGTTAACTACCGCTTCACCGGATGCGATCGCAAAACCATCACGGCGACGATCTACTGCAGGTGGCGCAGCCGATCCTGGCAATGACATACCCATGGCTTCAGCAGCTGATGCCATAGTGTTCGCGGTATACATGCCACCACAGGCACCTTCGCCTGGGCAGATTGCGCGTTCAATCCGATCTACGTCTTCTTCGCTCATAAGTCCCCGAGCACACGCGCCAACTGCTTCAAAGGCATCAATGATGGTCACATCGCGATTACTGCCATCTGAAAGTGTTACGTTACCCGGAAGAATTGATCCCGCATAAACAAAAACACTTGCAACATCGAGGCGCGCTGCTGCCATTAACATGCCAGGTAATGACTTGTCACAACCTGCGAAGTTAACCATGCCGTCAAGACGCTCGGCTTGCATGACTGCTTCTACGGAGTCAGCAATAATTTCTCGACTAACTAGCGAGAAGTGCATGCCTTCATGCCCCATAGAGATACCGTCAGAAACTGAAATTGTGCCAAACTGCATTGGGAAGCCGCCAGCTTTGAATACGCCTTCTTTGGAAGCCTTAGCAAGTCGATCTAACGAGAGGTTGCAAGGGGTGATCTCATTCCATGAGGATGCAATACCAATCTGGGGCTTAACCCAGTCGGCATCTCCCATTCCTACTGCGCGCAGCATGCCGCGCGCTGGAGCGCGCTCAATACCGTCAGTTACTTGTCCGCTTCGTGGCTTCATGTTTGGCATGAGATAAATCTACCTCGAAATATTAAAAAGTCTCCCCAGGGGCAATAACACATTCCAGTGGCTTGCCAGCAAACCACAGATCAAATTGACTATGGATTCTCGCTCGCGCGCGATCCCAAAACACGTCACCTTCTCCACCATTGTGCGGGGTAATGATGACATTTGGCAGATTCCAGAGTTCATGTGATGCCGGCAACGGTTCCGGGTCGGTTACATCAAGAGCTGCGCTGATTCTCCCAGACTTTAGTTCAGCAACTAGGGCCTCAGTATCGACAACCACGCCCCGCGCAACATTTACCAAAACTGCATTATCTTTCATGGCAGCTAAGAACTTGGCGTCAACTAATTTTACAGTTCCTGGGTTGTTGGGCACGATTAACATCACCACATCTGCGAGCGGTATCAAGTTTGGTAACTCGGTAATCGAACGAACGTGATCGCGCGCTGTCCTAGCAACTGGTGTTACCGTGCACCCGAATGCTAGAAGCCTTTTCTCTGCAGCTTTACCGACATTGCCATAACCGATTAACAGCACATGCTTATCAGCCAGTGACCTTGCAAAGTAAGTTTCCCAAAGTTGATGTTGTTGCGCTCGAAACGACCTTGGCATATCACGCAGTGCACTTAATGCCAACAGCACTGCCAATTCCGATGTTGCATCATCATGAACTCCGGCAGCATTGCAAAGTGTTACGCCAGCAGGAACAAATGGTTGCACATTATCGAAACCGGCTGTGAGAGTCTGTAGCACTTTGACATTCGGTAATCGTAATATTGTTTCGCTAACTGAAATTGATGAACCGTCATATGGCAGAACCACAAAATCAGCTGTTGCCATCAATTCATGATCTAATTCCCCAAGGTCGACACTTTGCGTCACTTGGACATCTGCTGGGAATTCATAACCCTTGACGATCCAGTCCGGAGCAATAATGTGGCGAGTCACGACTACATTCTTTCCTGTTTCAGAAGATTTAGAAACCAATCCCAAACATCTCGCAAGATACTATAGATTGCAGCAAAGCGCATGAATTGGAGCCTAAGTGAAGATAACAAAAAAAGATCAGATTGTCCTGCTCCAGGTGCTTTACTCGGGCTTTATAGCAATTGGCTTCAGTTATCTAATTGGGCTTGCCACAAGCGCGGATGCTCTTTTGATTGCAGCAGTACCGCTTGGCATCCTTCTAGTAATCTCATTGGCCTGGCTTAATCCAAAAGCGCAGTTGATTGCGTGGAGCGTTACGACTGGATGGTTGTTGTCTTCGGTTTACCTAGGAACCTCAGATCTAGAGTACGGAGCTTTGCTCATTGTTATTCTGGCCGCAATAGCTGGCGTTGTATGGTCACCATGGTTCCTGGCTGGAATCTGGCTCCTGCATCCGATCTGGGATCTAATTCCTAGAGATTTACCAGAACACCAACATGACCTTCCGCTTGCATGCTTGATGTATGACTTAGTTGTTGCCATCTACCTGGCATGGAGAATTCGCTCTGGCTTCTTCAAGGATGCAGTTGTCCAACCTAATAAAGAGACCCGATTCATCTCCACGGGTTGGTCGCGAATTCTTGTTTCTGCATATGTACTCATAGTTATTGCAATTGAGATAACTGTCGTAGGAATGGTAAGCATGGAAAGCTATTCGCAAATTGCTGCTGTGATTGTTTCAATTTCCTTGATTGCTGCATTGCTCTGGCTGCCAATAGAT
>JBIIFI010000018.1:0-8509 GCA_044237405.1 Candidatus Nanopelagicales bacterium
TCAGCTGCGATGCCATCGATCAACAGTAAATTACTTAACGGATCGAGTTGATTTTCTGTCGGCAAGTTTTACTTTGCTCCTGGTCGCAATGTGGTAATAGTTTGCACAGTTTCGGTAACTGACTTGGCAGTCTTCGTTCCAAAAGTAATTTTCTTGACTTGCCGCCTAGCCAATAATCCTAAAATTATTGCGGCAACTGTTAGTCCTGCTACTACAAAAAGAAAACTAGCCCAAAGTTCATACCCAAGAGTGTTCAAGTAATAGGCGGCCGCGATAAAAATAAATACAACAGCCAAGTTCGCCATTGCAATCGCAGTAAGAAATAGTCCGGAAGACTTTGCCATGCGACCGACAGCTTCTTTTGCTTCGGCTTGTGCCAATTCAACATGGCTGTTAACTAAAGAGGTTAGATCGTCTTTAATCGAATTAATCATTGATGTTAAGTTCGGTTCTTGCTGCTCGCTCATAGATCTAGCGTAATGCAGACCGGTACTTTAGAAGATCTTTGCAACTACTCAGTTTTATAGCGCCCAATTGCCATCGAGCGAGCGGAGATAGCCAACACGGAAACAATGATTGCGACCAGATTTGTAAAGATAATTGCAAACTTACTTGTCGAAAGAATCTCTGGGGAATCCATAAATGACACTTCGGCTATCAACAGCGCAACGGTAAATCCGATACTTGCTAATGAACCAACAACAGCAACATCCCACCAAGAAAGTGCGGGATTGAGAGTGCCCTTAGTAAATCGAGATACTAGGAAAGCGCCAAATGTGACTCCGATCGGTTGCCCAATTATTAGTCCACATAAAACGCCCATTGTGAGCGGATCAGTAAGCGCCTCGCCCAACGTTGTTCCTAATACATTTACTCCGGCTGCTAGGAGTGCAAAAACTGGCACGGCAAATCCAGCAGACAACGGGCGAAGCGTGACTTCGACTTTATCGCATGGCGACACTTGCTCAGTTTCGGTTTTGCGCACCCGCATTAGCAAACCCATGGCGACGCCAGCAATCGTTGCGTGAATTCCACTTCGAAACATCGCATACCAAATCAGCGCAGCTAGAGGTAGAAAAATATAAAGCGATGTCACCTTTTGGTTTTGTAGCACTCCAAACAAAACCAGCAAAGATACAGCTGCGACAAACCACATGACATAAAAACCATGTCCATAGAAAATTGCAATTACCAGGATTGCACCTAAGTCATTAACTACAGCGAGCGTGAGTAGAAAGGATCGCAACTCAATTGGCAATCGATGCCCAGCGATGGCGAGAACTGCCAGGGCAAAGGCAACATCGGTTGAAATAGGTAACGCCCAAGCAGCCTGAGCTGGAGTACCTAAATTGAAGGCCAAAAAGATTGCCGCTGCGGTAACCATGCCACCGAATGCAGCGCCGATAGGGACGGCAGCTATTCGTGGATTGGAAAGGGTACCAAGTACAAATTCATGTTTGAGTTCACAGCCAATTACGAAAAAGAAGATTGCCAACAAAAAATCGGCGGCCCAAACATTCAAAGTTAAATTCAAGTGCAGGGATTCAGGCCCAAACTTAAAGTTGACTAGCGACTCATAGGAATTCGCCCAAGCAGAATTCGCCCAAACTAGTGCAATAAGCGCAGCCGTCATCAATAACAGCCCGCCAACAGTTTCGCTTTTTAGCACGCGCGCTAACCAACGTTGTTCCGTTGCTGGAACTGCGTTGAAAACGTCTACTTCGTGGACCACACTCTTGACTTTATCTTAAAAAGAACTAGTCATCGTCTGTTGATGAATTACTTAATCCATCGCTGATTAAATTCATAATTGTTGGATCCGCAAGCGTTGTCACATCACCTAGGGTGCGATTTTCGGCAACGTCGCGAAGTAGTCGGCGCATGATTTTTCCAGAGCGAGTTTTAGGTAACTCCGCAACGATCAAAATCTGGCGCGGTCTGGCGATTGCGCCAATTTCTTTAGCAACGTGTGCTCGAAGTTCTTGCGCAACACCGGGACCATCTTCTGAGCCTGCTCGCAAAATTACGAAGGCAACGATTCCTTGACCAGTAGTGTCGTCATTTGCACCTACGACTGCAGCCTCAGCCACTGTTGGATGCGAAACTAACGCGGACTCAACTTCAGTAGTTGAAATTCGATGTCCCGAAACATTCATTACATCATCGACTCGTCCAAGTAACCAGATAGCTCCGTCGTTATCCCACTTGGCGCCATCGCCCGCGAAGTATTGCGACTTAAAGCGAGACCAATAGGTTTCTTTGTAGCGTTCCATGTCGCCCCAAATACCGCGCAGCATTGCTGGCCATGGTTCGGTCAACACTAAGTAGCCACCACTGCCGTTACCAACTGCTACGCCAGCATCATCAAGAATTTCTGCGGAGATGCCTGGGATCGGTCCCATCGCAGAACCTGGTTTAGTTCCAGTCACACCTGGCAACGGACTGATCATGATGCCACCAGTTTCGGTTTGCCACCACGTGTCAACGATTGGACAGTTGTTTGCTCCGATAACTTCGCGGTACCACATCCAAGCTTCTGGATTAATTGGCTCGCCAACACTTCCTAGCAACCTAAGGCTGGATAAGTCGTGTGCTTGTGGGAACTCGTCACCCCACTTCATGAAAGTTCGAATTGCGGTCGGCGCTGTGTAAAGAATTGTCACACCATACTTTGCAACAATCTCCCACCAACGTGCCTTGTGTGGAGTGTCAGGTGTGCCTTCATAAATCACTTGCGTCGCGCCGTTTGCAAGTGGACCATAAGTTACATATGAATGGCCAGTAATCCAGCCAACATCTGCGGTACACCAATAAACATCTGTTTCAGGTTTTAGATCGAAAATGGCGCGATGTGTATATGAAACTTGAGTTAAATAGCCACCAGTAGTGTGCAGAATTCCTTTAGGTTTTCCGGTGGTTCCGGAAGTGTAAAGAATAAATAGTGGGTGCTCGGAGTCAAATGACTCTGGAGTGTGTGAGGTTGCCTGCCGACCCACAATGTCGTGCCACCAAATATCACGATCGATATTCCAAGAAACTTCTTGTTCAGTTCTTTTTACGACTAAAACTTTTTTAACGCTAGGGGTAGCTTCAATAGCTTCGTCGACTGCAACCTTTAAACCAAAAGCGCTTCCCTTTCGGAAACCACCATCTGCAGTTATTACCAAACTAGCGGAGGCATCCTCGATACGGCTGCGTAAAGATTCTGCGGAGAAACCACCAAATACAACAGAGTGTGGTGCGCCAATTCGCGCACAAGCCAACATGGAGATAACGGCCTCAGGAATCATCGGCATATAAATAGCAACGCGATCGCCAGCCTTGATACCTAACTCAGTTAACGCGTTTGCAGCTTGACTTACGGAATTCAATAAATCTTGATAAGTAATAGTTTGGGTGTCTCCACGTTCGCCCTCAAAGTGAATCGCAACGCGAGCGCCGTTCCCTGCAGCAACGTGGCGATCTAGACAATTAACGGAGACATTTAACTTTCCGCCTACGAACCATTTGGATACTGGTGCGCCAGTCCAATCCAGTACCTGGCTCCAAGGTTGATCCCATTGCAGCGATTTTGCTTGCTCATTCCAAAAGGTTTCGCGATCTGCCTTTGCCGCTTCATACAATTCCGCTTTTGCATTTGCGTTGGCTGCGAATTTTTCACTCGGAAAAAAGACTCTGTCTTCGTGGGACAGATTTTCTAAGGCTTCGCCACTCATGGAATACCGCACTTTCCGATCTATTAACTGTTGTTAGTAACGATAGTTGTCGCAGTTAGTTCACTGGTCAAGCGATATCAGGTCATTGCCTTAGTTAAGTGGTGAATCTCATTGGTAATTAGTCCTACTAAGTTCGATGGTTGCAAGCCTTTCGACCTACCAGCCACAACACCAAGCAGTTCTGGCAAGCCGGCCAAAGCCCCAGTTCTGGTGACATTTTGCAGTGGATTTTCTTGAGCTGGAGCTTCATCTCTGTCAGCTATTAAACCCCGCCAAGTAGTTTCCCAACTTGCCAAAATTTGTGGTTCTTGCGGCACAGAAAAGAAATGGCCAACCGGCGCATCGTGACGCAACGCAAGAATTGCCGAATCCTTTAATCTACGAACCAAAACCATGGCCCAAGACAGTTGCGAGTTTTCCTTGCGAATGGCGCAATTAGTTCGACAAGTTCGTTGCCCACTAACTTCTGACATAGGTTTTGGCACACCACCGCAAATACTTAAGGCAGTTGATACCCGCGAATGTGTGTCGCGCAAGTATGTGTTCCAGTTTCGGGTTGAATTTCCAGCCTCAGCAACATCTGCGAAAGCCTTGCGCTGTTGTCGATTAAGTGGACAGACATCGGTTTGCCACATAACTCCTGGTTGTTGCAAGTACTCCGCTAGTTGCATTGGATTACCCGCATGACCAAGTTGTTGTTCCCAACCTAGTAGTGGCAAGTATTCGGTCATCAAATGAATTATGGAAAGTCCCATAGTTACATCGCCCTTTAGAACTCTTATCTCGAAAACTTCCAATAAAAGTTCAAACGTTGGTACTAGCGAACTAAGTGCTCCAACAGGTGTCTCACTAATGAGCATTGGCCAAGCACGAGATTGCAACTGTTCCTTTATATTCTGCGGGATGTCATCATCTGCTAACCATGATTCAAAATCGTGCGCATCAATATTCAAAACTGCCTCGCCAAGTTTGGCTAAGTTACGAATCTTGTGATGTATCTCAGGGCGAGCTGTTGTTGCCGCGGTAGCAGGCGCTCCAAAATCAACTGCATCGAGTAATCGCATAATTAACCAAAACTCATTTAGTGTTGCCAGTTGCGTTACTAAATTTGCAATGTTGTTTCGATCAACACCAGAAAGCAAATCAAACATAACGTCAGCTCGTCGGCGCAAACCTGGCTCAGTCCAAAGGCGCGTTACGGGAATCTTTGTTTCATCAGACACTTGAACAATCTCCTGTGTCAACGGCTTTGGTGGCCGACTTTGCTGCTTCAACTCCGACCATAAACTCTTTGGCGGTCAGTGCGTAGCCAGTTTGCGAATCTGTTGCAGAGGAAGCAAACACTAGGCCTGCTACGGAACCATCCAGTGCAAATAGCGGAGCGCCCGAGTCTCCTTGCTTAATGTCAGCAGCAATCGCATAAATTTCGCGAGTTACTTCGCCTTCGCCATAGATGTTCGTGCCAGTGGACAGGGAAATCCCGCGAATTCGAGCAGGGATTAACTCAAGTGGTCCCCCGCCGGGAAAACCCGCAGCTACCGCTGATGCTTCTCGCTCTAGCGGCTCACTTATGTCTAGTTGGACCGACGGGAAATCATCAACTCTGATTAATGCCACATCTTTATTTGGATCAAAATACACAATCGTTCCTTCGAATGCTTTGCCCTTACCTTTAACTCGCACTGTTGGTGATGTAACACCGGCAACTACATGCGCGTTAGTAATAATTAAGTCTGGGCCGACCACAAATCCTGAACCTGTTAGTCGGGTATTGCAAGCATTTGCGTTCCCCTCAACTTTTACAACGGAATCAAGAGCGGCCAGTACATCCGGAGCATCTATTGCAGTTTCATCTGGCGCTGATACCGCGGGCGCTAAAAGCACATCAGCTAACCCATCAGGTAATCCGGACTCGGAGATATAAACTCGAACAAATTCAAATCCCCCGCGAATCTGATCAGGCATTTCTTGTTCAAGAGCCATAATCACTCTTGATTCTGATATCACATTAGTTACTGAGGAAACGGGGGCCGCTAACAAAGTTGTTGCCATGAACCAGGCCACTACAGACCATGCCACCAATGAAATAGCAGCCCCAGTTATGTTGTCGAGAAATCTAACGGGCGCCCAGCTGAAAACCTTTCGAATTCGGTTGCCAACGAAGGCGCCGAGCGCACTACCTATGCCCATACAAATGAAGAATGTTGTAACGCTAATGGATGTACTAGTTAATGATGTAGTTGTTGCAGAGCCAGTAAAGAGGTCAATGATTGATTTACTTAACCAGGCGCCAAGTATCAATCCGATGAATGACAGCGTGCTAACTATGAGACCGCGTCGCCAACCAGAGAACAATATGAACGCGCCGAACCCTAACAAGATTAGGTCCAAGTAAAGCGAATTCAACTGGTGACTTCCGTATTCGATGCGGGCGCAGGTAAATCCACAATCTTTTCGTCATCCCAAGGAATTGACCAACCAGCGATGTCCATCAATCGACTTAGTAAGCCGCCAGTAAATCCCCAAATCAACATGTCCGCTACTTTGAAACCAGGACCAAATGATCCATTCACGTGACGAACTCGAGTTCGATTAGCTGGATCAATTAATTCGGTAAGCGCAATTCGGTGAACAGCCTGAACTTCGTTGGCATCAATTTTTGTAATCTCATGTGGTGACTGCCACCAAGCTAGAACCGGCGTGACTTTGAAGTTTGATGGTGGAATCCATAATTGCGGTAATTCACCAAGGATTTCGATCGTGCTTGGATCTAATCCAATTTCTTCGCGCGCTTCGCGCATCGCAGTTTGTGATAACGAACTATCGCCTTCTTCAACTCGTCCGCCTGGAAATGCTGGCTGACCCGGATGCGCCTTTAAATGTGAGGCGCGCTCAATTATGACGACTTCACCGAAGTCTTCGCGCGGCCCAATTAAAACTAATACTGCGGCTTCGCGCGTTGATTCTTCCGGAACGGCATGCCGAGATAGATCACTAGGTTGCAGCTCGGGCAACTTTGCAATCAGCTGATTCATCCACTCTGGTGTTGACATATCAATCACCGGTCTTAACTAATTGGGCAGCTATCTGTGGATCTGTAGGACCTTCGCCGTAGGAAGGACACAAGGTTGCTAATTCGCAGGCGCCGCAAGCAGGTTTTCTTGAGTGACAAACACGTCGTCCCAAAAAAATTAACTTGTGATTTAGCATGGTCCACTCTTCTGGCGGGAATATCTCCATGATATCAAATTCGACTTTGACTGGATCGGTGTTTTTTGTCCAACCCAGTCTTCGCGCTATTCGGCCAACATGGGTATCGACCGTAACTCCTGGTACGCCAAATGCATTTCCAAGCACCACATTTGCAGTTTTACGGCCCGCTCCTGGCAAAGTGACTAGTTCGGCCAAAGTATTAGGTACTTCGCCTGCAAAACGATCGATGATGGCAGCCGACAAACCTTTGATTGACATTGCCTTGTTGTGATAAAAACCCGTGGAGCGAACAATCTCTTCGATCGCTTCTATCGGCGCAGCTGCTAAATCCTGCACGGTTGGATACTTACTAAACAGCACTGGCGTGACTTGATTAACCCGTTTGTCCGTGCATTGCGCCGACAAAACTGTTGCTACCAATAGCTCTAGAGGATTTCGATAATCCAATTCACATTTGGCGTCAGGAAACATCTGCGTGAGCGTTTCATTTACGACTGTCGCGCGCTCGTGCATGGCTTTTTTAGATTCGCGTGGCGACATTATCTAAAACTTAGTGATCGGTTAACGAGCGCGTTTTGCTAAGCGTTCGATGTCGAGAATTTCCACCGACCGAGTTTCAAGTTTGAGCCAGCCTCGAGTTGCAAAATCTGCCAGTGCCTTGTTTACGGTTTCGCGAGATGCTCCAACAAGCTGTGCAAGTTCTTCTTGCGTTAAGTCGTGGTGGACATACATTCCATCTGCAGTTTTAGTGCCGAACTTATCGCCCAGCTCCAGTAATGCCTTTGCTACGCGGCCCGGAACATCTGCAAAAACTAAGTCCGACATGGTTTCATTAGTGCGACGCAATCTATGCGCGAGTGCTTGCAATAACGACTGCGCGACTTCAGGCCGACCAGCTAACCATGGATTTAGATCAGTGTTGCCAAGACCCAAAACTTTTGAATCCGTTACCGCGATTGCAGTTGCAGTTCGTGGACCTGGATCGAATAACGACAACTCACCAAACATGTCACCTGGACCAAGCACCATTAATACTGATTCGCGGCCGTCGCCAGATGCATGGCTTAACTTTATTTTTCCCTCGGTGACAACATAAAGTCGATCACCAGGTTCGCCTTCTTGAAAAAGGGTGTGGCCCTTCTTCACGGTTTGCGGAACCATGGATTGTTGCAGGGCCAAAGCTGCTTCGTCATCTAGCGCAGAAAATAGTGGCGTGTTACGCAAATTGCTATCAATCATCGCCACTACCTTTCTACAATTTCTAGATTAAGTTTTTAGGAATTAATCGCGAACTTCAACAATTACTTCAACTTCAACTGGCGTATTCGCTGGTAACGCTGCTACACCAACTGCTGATCTTGCGTGCTTACCAGCATCACCGAAAGCCTGAATGAAAAGATCGCTTGCGCCATTTATTACAACTGGTTGCTTTGTGAAATCTGGTGTGCTTGCAACAAAGCCCACGACTTTGACAACGCGAACAACTTTATCCAGATCGCCAATTAGTGACTTGATTGCTGCAATTGCATTTACTGCACATTGAGCTGCGCATTTAGCGGCTGTTTCTTCGTCGACATCTT